>JAHIRI010000050.1 GCA_018818855.1 Patescibacteria group bacterium | reverse complement strand
TAAAATTTTCTTAAGCTGCCTCTCTTTCTTCTTCAATTTTTATCTCGGCCATTTCCGCTTTACCATCTCTTTCGAGCCCTAAACCATAACTAATTTTTCCGTAAGCATCAACTGCGTCGTAACCGGCCGGCAGCCTACCAGTCTCGGCAAGCTCTTTGACTCTATTTATAAAAATCTTCCAAGCTTCTTTTGCTCCAGCGCCCAAAACAAGCTCAAAGGCTTTTTTTAAAATTTCCTGTCTCTGCGGCGCCTCAATAAAATTTTGGTATTTATCTTTCAAAACCTTCTTTTGGACTTCTGGCGAGATCTTCTTGGCTGCTTCAATAATTTCCGAGTAAGTTAATCCTCCTTTAAAATCTCTCACCTCTCCTCTTTCCAAATATTTAAAACCCCTGCTAAAAATTCCGCCATTATCAAATCCTTTCAATTTACCTTCTTCAACCCCAACATTCGCCGGTTTGCCATCTGCCTGAGCCTCCACATAATGTTCTGCCGCGAGACCAACTATTTCTTCTTCAGAAACTCCCAATTTTTTTAATTCTGCTAATAAATCTATTTCTTCTTTCGCTTCTACTTTTTCGGGAAGCCGAGCTGCTTCACGCAAACTCCGCGCTCCGGGAGCCCATTTTTGCACAGAGCCAAGTCCTTCGTGGCCTCGGCGTAAAACGGTAGGTAGAACAAATTTTGAACCAAGCGCTCGATCAATCATAAAAGCCAACCATTCTCTTCCGTGATAAGTTCCGGCTTCAATGCCGGGAATAAGTCCCTTACAACCTGGCCGATTAGCCTCTCCCGACCGCGGCTTATAAATACCAATAAATTCCTGGCCACGTTCTTTGAAATATAAATGGTGAGAATTGTTTGCTCCGCTTCGGGAAGGATCAAAAATTTCGCTATCCTCTATTTTACTTTCTCTTAATTCAAAAGTTTCGTTCAAATCTTGTAAAACCTCCCTCTTCTCTTCAAGAGTTTCAGTACCAGAGAGCAGCAAATCAAAAAGTTCAGAAGTTAATCGATCTGCCCCTCCCAAAATTTCTTTGACCTCCGCCAAAGCTTCCGGCCGATCTTGTATTTCAAGAAGCGGCACAACCGCTTCCACTTCCTCTGTTTCTTTTCCAACAAACTCCGTTTTTAATTCCGCCAAAGAATTTCGCCTTCTTTCTTCCATTTTTTCCAACTCTTCTGGTGTTAACGAAAGAGTTTTCATTTCCCCCAACAATCTACTCAATCTCCCCTTTTCTTGAGGAGCTTTCTTTTTTTCTTCCGGCGATGGATTGTAATGTGGTATTTCCGAATCTCTATACATAATATAAATCATTAATTATCTTCGCGAGCTTCTCTTACTCCAAGATAAACGGTTCTATAATGAAGAAACAATGCTTGGAGAAAAGTTTCTCCGTCTTTGGGAAAAAGTTTTTTTGTCGGATCTTTCGGATCGGGCACGCCGTTTCTTTCCAAATCATCAACTATGTTTTTACTTCCCTCTTCCTTTTCATTTTTTTCCAAATGAACAATTCCATCTCGGAGTGTACAACGCGCCAAAACAACCGACTCTGGACGGCTAAAACGAACGATCTCTACTACTTTTGCCCCGCTATTCTCTTTTTGGGGATCGCCGCCCTTATCTCCTTCTTTTTTTACTCCGCCGCGACGCCCGCCAAAATCAAAAAGTTTTCCCATTTTTTCACCCATATTTTTAAATAAATTTTTTAATAAATTACTCATAACCGTATTTGATTCTTTATCCAATTTTACCACCCCTTGCCAAAAATTTCAATATAATATATAATATCTTTATCTTATTGCCGAGCGAGTGAGCGGAAAGCAAATTCTATTTGCTCTCCCGAACGAGCGAAGGCAACATGGGGCAACGCCCCTATCTTAAAGAAAGGAGTTAGAGGTTTGCCGGGGCGCCCGACAACCTCATCTAATTATTAACTATGGATCTAAAAAATCTAACGCAAAAAACAGACGGAGGAGAATTTGAAAAACTGCTCGCTGAAAGCAATTTTACCATTCCTAAAATCGGAGAAGTTGTTAAAGCAACAGTTTTAAGTATTAGCAAAAATGAAGTTCATTTGGACATTCCAGGGTTTAGGACCGGAGTCGTCCGCGGCAGCGAACTCTGCAACGAGTCAACTGATTATTCTGAACTAAAGCCGGGCGATGAAACCGAAGCCACTGTCCTTGAAATGGAAAATGAGCATGGCGAGATGGAGTTATCTTTCCGCTTTGCCGGACATAAAAAAATCTGGGACAAATTATCCGAACTTCAAAAATCAGGAGAGATTGTCATCGCCACAGTCATGGATGCCAACAAGGGCGGCTTGATGATTAATGTCAATAAAATTGTCGGATTCTTGCCAGTCTCACAACTTGCGCCGGAACACTATCCGCGCGTGCCGGGCGGCGAGAAAAATAAAATATTAGAAAAATTAAAAACTTTCGTCGGCCTGCCTCTTGAGGTTAAGGTTATTGACGTCGGCGAAGAAGAAGAAAAATTAATTGTTTCGGAAAAAGCGGCCTGGGAAGAAAAACAAAAAAATATTATTTCCGCCTACAAAGTCGGCGATATAATTTCCGGAACTGTTTCCGCTCTGGCCGATTTCGGGGTCTTTGTGAAATTTGATGACTTGGAAGGATTGGTCCATATTTCCGAACTTGCCTGGCAGAGAATTGATCATCCCGACGATGTGGTTAAAGTTGGACAAGAAATAAAAGCGGAAATTATTGGCGTAGAAGGTTCAAAAATTTTCTTGTCAATGAAAAAACTGATTGACGACCCGTGGAAAAAAATAAACGAAAAATATAACGTCGGTGACATTGTCGAAGGAAAAGTTTTGAAGATAAATCCATTTGGATTATTTGTGGAACTTGATCCGGAAATTCATGGCCTTGCCCACATTTCCGAATTATCCTCAAAACCAATTCAATCTCCGACCGAAGTGGCGAAAATCGGCGACACTCTGAAATTCAAAATTATTTCCATTGAGCCGGTTGACCATCGTCTGGGCTTGAGCCTCCGCGGAGCTAAAGAAAAATCTTCAGAAAAACCGGCTGATGAAAAAGTTGAAGAAGTTCCAGTCGAAACTCCGGCCAAAAAACCAGCTGAGGAAGTTAAGGCCGAAGAACCAAATCCAGAAGCTCCGAAAGAAGAAACACCAGAAGCTGAAGAAAAAAAAGAATAAAAAACAGATACAGAAAAACGGGCCGAAAGGTCCGTTTTTGTTTTTAAAAATAAAAAATTCTGATAAATTTCGAAATTATTTAAGACTAAAATAAATCTACACCCCGATTATATTTGTTGCTAATCATTAATTATGCTATAATCACTATAATAAATATTATGCCCCGTAGTGAAAATTCGATAAGTCGCCGGGGCGACTGAAGTTTTAATAAAAATTATCTTTTGCGATAGAAGTTTCTTTATTTACTAAGATGCGTATCTAAAAATACAAATCGAATTTCTACTACGGGGTATGAAAAACTTAGTTAAAAATTTTATTATCGCCGTTATTATATTCCTCGTCATTACGGGAATTTTTAGCACTCTCAATTTATCCGCAAAAAAAGTGGAAACTATTGATCTGCAAAAATTTGTGGAACAAATTAACGCCGGCGACATACAAAAAATCGCGATTGCGGGAGATAAATTAAATATTACGAAAGTCGATGGAACGCTCGAATCTCTGCGCAAGGAAACAAACGAAACCCTCGGCGAACTTTTTAAAAATTACAATGTTGATCCGGAAAAAGTTGAAAACATTGGAATTGAAGTGACTGAAGAGTCCGGTTGGAGTTACTGGCTGGGCGCTCTTCTCCCCTTTCTCCTCCCCCTGATTGTCGTCGTCGCGTTGATTTATTATATGATGCGCCAGGTTCAAGGAGCGAATTCCAAAGCCATGATGTTCGGCCAGTCCGGCGCGAGAGAAGCTCCAAAAAATTCTAAAAACCGCGTCACCTTTAAAGACGTGGCCGGAGTCAAAGAAGCCAAGGAAGAACTTTTAGAAGTGGTTGAGTTTTTAAAAAATTCAAAAAAATTTGTACAGCTCGGCGCGAAAATCCCCAAGGGCGTGCTTTTAATGGGCTCCCCCGGTACAGGAAAAACCTTGCTTGCCAAAGCTGTGGCCGGCGAAGCCAATGTTCCGTTTTTTTCTATTTCCGGTTCTGAATTTGTGGAAATGTTTGTCGGAGTTGGCGCGGCACGCGTCCGCGATCTTTTCCAAAAAGCGAAAAAAAGTGCGCCATGCATAATTTTTATTGATGAACTTGATGCTGTCGGCCGACAACGCGGCACAGGATTAGGCGGCAGCCACGATGAGCGCGAACAAACTTTAAACCAAATCTTGGTAGAGATGGACGGATTTGAAGCAAACTCCGGCGTAATAATTTTAGCGGCCACCAATCGTCCCGATGTTTTGGATCCCGCACTTCTCCGACCGGGTAGATTTGACCGACGGGTAATTTTAGACGAACCGGATATGAACGATCGCGAATCAATTTTAAAAATTCATGCCAAGGGAAAACCGGTCGCGGCCGATGTTAATCTCCGAAGAATTGCCGAACGAACACCGGGATTCTCCGGCGCCGATCTCGCGAATCTCTTGAATGAAGCGGCGATCCTTTCCGCCCGACGCAACAAAACTCAAGTCGGCATGGACGAAATTAGGGAAAGTGTGGAAAAAGTAATGCTTGGGCCCGAAAGAAAAAGCCATATTCTCTCAGAAAAAGAAAGAAATATCACCGCCTACCACGAAGCGGCCCATTCTCTCGTTGCCCATGAATTGCCGCACGCTGACCCCGTCCACAAAGTTTCTATTATTTCCCGCGGCCGCGCGGCTGGTTATACTTTAAAGCTTCCGATTGAAGACAAACATTTACATAGTCGCTCGGAATTCATTGACGACCTGGCCGTAATGCTTGCTGGCCACACTGTGGAAAAAGAAATTTTCGGCGAAGTGACAACCGGCGCTTCAAGCGACTTGCGTCACGCCACCCGACTTGCCCGCCGGCTCATCACCGAATTTGGTATGAGCGAAAAACTTGGCGCCAGAACTTTTGGAGAAAAAGAAGAAATGATTTTCCTTGGCAAAGAAATTCATGAACAGCGCGACTACAGCGAAAAAATTGCTGAAACTATTGATCAAGAAATCAGTCGTCTGATTGCCGAGGCCGCGAAGACAGCGCTTGAAATTGTCAGAAAGAAAAAAGATAAGCTTGAAGAAATCGTGAAAATCTTACTTGAAAAAGAGACAATTGAAAAAGAAGCATTTGAAAAAATATTTAAATAACGAACGCAACTAAAATTGTGTTCATAGGGGGAAATATGTTTAAAAAACCGACAAAAATTTATCGGCCGATTTTTAAAAAAGCCTGGGAAATTACAAAACAAAATCGTTTTCTGTGGGTCTTTGGACTTTTCGCGGCCTTGGCCGGAAACGGCGGAGTGTATGAAATTTTAGTAAAAGGATTCGGTCGCATCGTCTCGGAAGGAGAGGCCACGCTCGTAACATCAAAGTGGCTTTGGCTCACGGATTTTTTGTCCTTTCCCCGCCTTGAAGACATCTACGTTCGTTCGCCGATTTTCGTCAGCTTGCTCTGGGTTTTATTTTTTGTGATCTTGGTTGCTCTGGCATTTTTAATCTGGGTTGTCGTCACTTCCCGCGGCGCACTTATTGCTTCAATAAAAAAGATTGCGAGCAAAAAGAAAACTGGCATGCGCGAGGGCTGGACCGAAGGAAAAAAATATTTTTGGCCTGTTCTTGGTTTAAATCTCCTTGCTAAAGCTCTAACTTTTGGTCTCTTGGTTTTGATTACTGTTCCCGCCATGATCTTTTTGGCCAGTGGGGGCGTGAACGTCGGCTTAAATCTCTTTCTTTACATTTTGGCTTTTGTTGTTTTTACTTCCCTCGCTCTCTTCGTTTCCTTCATGGCCGTTTATGCAACGTGCTTTGTGGTGATGGAAGGAAAATCATTTGTGGAATCAATCAGACTGAGCTGGAAAATGTTTATAAAAAACTGGCTTCTTTCCATTGAAATGGCACTCATGCTTTTCGCGATAACGATTGGCGCGGGAATTGCCATAATTTTATTTACCCTTCTCTACATGATTCCCGTCGCCCTGCTTCTCTTTGCCTTTTCTTATCTGGAACTCACAATCGGATTTTGGTTGATCACCTTTCTCGCCACGCTCGGCTGGTTCATTGCCCTATTCTTTGTCGGCGCGATTCTCTCTACTTTCCAATTTTCTTCCTGGTCCTTGCTCTTCATAGAAATAAACAAGAAAAAAATTTGGAGCAAACTATTAAGATTTGTGGGAATTGGAAGATAAAAAATATAATTTTACCATGGCAAATCCTTCAATTGACGATCTCCTAAAACAATACGGCAGCCAATCCGGCGCGCCGAGCCCTGCCATAGACGGAGCGGAAGAAAAGTTTGAAGAAAAGATGACGGAGATTGCCCTAAAAGAAAAAGAAAAAATCGCCCAATCCAAGGCGGCTGAATTGGATTTTCCTTACATTAACTTAAAGGGTTTTCCTATCAGTCCGGAAACTTTGACTTCTGTTCCCAAAGAACTCGCGGAAAAATTAAAAATTATTTGTTTTCTAAATACCGGAACGGAAATCCGAGTCGGTGCGGTTGACCCGAATCAAGAACAAATCAAGGAAATTCTGCTTTCGCTTGAAGATAAATTCCATAGCCACGGTGAGATATATTTGATTTCAGAACACAGCTTTAATTTGGCTTTTAAACTTTACGCGGCCCTACCCACTATTAAAAAAATCGTAAGCGGTGTAGAAATTTCCGAAGCGGATTTACAAAAATTTTCCGCGGAAATAAAAAACTTTAAAGATCTAAACGAAAAAATCCAGAAAGCCAACATTACAGATATTGTCACTATGGTCATTGCCGCCTCCATCACGGCGCGTTCTTCCGATATTCATATTGAAGCCGAAGAAAAAGACATAAAAATTCGTTTCCGTGTTGACGGCGTCTTGGCCGATGCCGCCGCGCTTCCGAAAGATCAATGGTCAAAAGTTATTTCTCGAATTAAACTTCTTTCCGGATTAAAAATTAATGTCACGAATATTCCGCAAGACGGCCGCTTCACTATTTTTATGAAAGACGGAAAAATTGACGTCCGCGTTTCGTGCCTCCCGACTTCTTACGGCGAATCAGTGGTTATGCGTTTGCTCATGCCTTCAACTGCCGGACTTAGTTTTGAGGGGCTTGGTCTTTGGGAGCCGGCTTTTTCTCAACTTAAAGCACAAACCGAACGGCCAAATGGCATGATTATCACGACTGGTCCGACGGGCTCCGGTAAAACTACTACTCTCTACGCTATTTTAAATAAACTGAATGAACCGGGTGTAAAAATTATTACCTTGGAAGATCCAGTGGAATATAAATTGGAAGGAATTAACCAAAGCCAGGTTGATTATTCCCGCGACTACACTTTTGCCAAAGGTTTAAAATCAATTTTGCGCCAAGACCCGGACGTGGTCATGGTTGGTGAAATTCGGGATATTGAAACTGCCGATATTGCAATCCAGGCCGCGCTCACCGGACACTTAGTTATTTCCACAATTCACACAAACAGCGCTTCGGGTGCGATTCCGAGATTTATGTCAATGGGCGTAAAACCGTTTTTGCTCGCCCCAGCCCTAAACGCCGTGATCGGCCAACGCTTGGTTAGAAAAATTTGCGAGAGTTGTAAAGTGGAAGATAAATTGGACGGGGAAACTTTGGCGCGGGTTAAAAAAATTCTTGAAACTTTGTCGGCTGAAGTTAAAGAAAAATATAAAGTTGATTTGGAAAATTTAAAATTTTTGCGCGGCGCCGGATGTCCGGAATGCAACAATCTTGGTTATAAGGGCCGTCTCGGAATTTACGAAATTATGATCATGAGTAAAGATATTGAAAAAATAATTTTGTCGGGCGAAATTTCCGAATATCAAATGCAAGATATTGCGACCAGTGCCGGCATGGTGACCATGGTTCAGGACGGATTATTAAAAGCTCTGGCTGGCGTCACTTCTGTTGCCGAAATTTTTGAAGCCGCGGAGTAGGGCAAGATAACAAAGCAACAAGATAACAAAACGGCCGCGAGGCCGTTTTCAAATTACTAGTTACTATTTACTAATTACCAATTATCTCAATTTTTCTCTCTTCTTCCCCTTCTCCCAATTCCATTTTTATTTTTATCACCTTTTCCCCGCGCAAAAGTTCCTGAACTTTATCCGCCCACTCAATCACGGTCACCGCGTCCGCCCGACCGAACCAATCTAAAATTCCAATCCCCACTAACTCGCCCGCGCCACTCAATCTGTACGCGTCAACGTGGACTAAAGTTTTTATTTTATGCCCTGAGCCCGCCTGCCGGCGAGGCAGGCCTGTCGAAGGGCTTACCTTATAAATTTTCATCAACAAAAAAGTCGGGCTCTGAATTCTTTCTTTTATTCCAAGTCCGCGCGCCAGGCCACGCGTAAAAACCGTTTTTCCGGCACCGAGTTCGCCAACAAGCGCGACTACTTCCCCGCCGTGGAGCGTTTTGGCAAATTTTTCCGCGAAGACTAGAGTTTCTTTTTCGTTTTTAAAAATTTTTTTCATAATTCCCAATTTGGGTCAACTTTTAATTTCCGCCACGGTGTAAAATCTTTTTTCGCGACATGAAAATATCCGGCCGCCGCGACCATGGCCGCGTTGTCCGTGCAATATTTAAAATCTGGAATATTCCAATCCGCGCTCG
>JAHIRI010000049.1 GCA_018818855.1 Patescibacteria group bacterium | reverse complement strand
TAGCTTTTATCCGTTGAGCTTCGACCATCCTATATTGGATCGTCGGATCACTAAGTTATGCTTTCGCAACTCGGCGACTTGTAAGTCTTCGAGTAAAGCTGGCTTGTGCCTTTGCGCGTCCAGCCCGGTTTCCATCCGGGCTAAGCCAACCTTTGTAAACGCCTCCGTTACTTTTTAGGAGGCAACCGCCCCAGTTAAACTACCCACCAGACACTGTCTCCCTCTCCGGATTACGGAGTGGGATTAGAATTAAAATTAAATAAGGGTGGTGTCTCATTGGCCCCTTGCGGGTCCCACCTACGCTGAACATATTTAGTCTTAATCCAATATCAAGTTGTAGTAAAGCTTCACGGGGTCTTTTCGTCTAGCCGTGGGTAAAGGGCATCTTCACCCCTCTTGCAATTTCACCGGGTTCCTCGTTAAGACAGTTCTCAAGTTGTTATGCCATTCGTGCGGGTCGGAACTCACCCGACAAGGGATTTCGCTACCTTAGGACGATTATAGTTATCGCCGGCGTTCATCAGCGCTTCAGTTCAAGGCTGCCCCGTCTTGCGACGGATGACCTCTCCCCTTAACGTTCTGACACTGGCCAGGCATCAGCCCCTATACGTTGTCTTGCGACTTTGCAGGGACCTGTGTTTTTGGTAAACAGTCACTTGAGATATTTTTATTGCAACCTCGATTGCTCGAGGCAAGGCTTATCCCGAAGTTACGCCTAGTTTTTTTGCTTAGTTCCTAAACGAGGATTCTCCCGTACACCTTAGGCTTCCCGCCTTGTCCACCTGTGTCGGTTTACGGTACGGTCTCCGTACCCTTAGCGCCTATAAGCTTTTCTAGGCCCCTACTTTGCAAGAATCGGATCCACCTTGCGGCTTCACCTATGAACCGTCCACGATAAATCGGAACAGCCCAAGCGCATAACCAAATCGCTCTCTTACCACATAGAAGCGCACTTACAGACAAAAATACGGAGGTGCAGGAATATTAACCTGCTCTTCCATCGCCTACGCCTTTCGGCCTCAGCTTAGGATCGACTAACCCTGGGTCGATTTGCGTTGCCCAGGAAACCTTGGACTATCGGTGCTCTGAGTTTTCATCAGAGTTTTTGTTACTTATGCCAACATTCTCACTTCTTGAACCTCCACCGTCCCTTACGGGTACGACTTCAACGACTCAAGAAAGCTCCCCTACCGCTCTCCGATAAATCGGAGAACCCGTGCCTTCGGTACCGAATTTAGTCCCGATTATTTTCGACGCAGAAAAACTCGACTAGTGAGCTGTTACGCTTTCTTTAAAGGATGGCTGCTTCTAAGCCAACCTCCTAGTTGTTTGAGTCTTTCCACCACCTTTAACACTTAATTCGGATTTAGGGACCTTAAGCGACGATCTGGGCTGTTTCCCTTTTGACTAGTGAAGCTTAGCCCTCACAGTCTGACTCCCGGACTAAAAATATAGTATTCGGAGTTTGATTGGTGCAATCGACTTTCGCCGAATTGAACCATTCAGTGCTCTACCCCTATATTGTATATCCGAGGCTAGCCCTACAGCTATTTCGGGGAGAACCAGCTATTACCGAGTTCGATTGGAATTTCTCCTCTAGCCACAACTCATCCCCATGTGTTGCACAGCATGTGGGTTCGGGCCTCCAGTCAGATTTCTCTGACCTTCACCCTGGTCATGGCTAGCTCACCCGGTTTCGGGTTTTGTGCGCGCGACAAACGCCCTATTAAGGCTCGCTTTCACTTCGGCTTCCTCTCCATGGGAGATTAACCAAGCCACGCACAGCAAACTCGTTGGCTCATTCTTCAATAGGAACGCTGCAACCCTTGCGGGCCGCAACTCCTTGTAAGCGTATGGTTTCAGGTACTTTTCATCGGCCTAACCGGCCTACTTTTCACCTTTCCCTCACGGTACTTGTTCACTATCGATCACTAAAAAATATTTAGTCTTGGCACATAGTCGTGCCGGCTTCCCACGGGATTTCACGAGGCCCGTGGTACTTAAGTCAATCACCGCAAGATTACAGCTCCTTTTGAATACAGGACTTTCACCTTCTATGGTCCCTGTTTCCACAGGAGTTCTTCTAGGAAAGCTGTCCCGATTGCTCGGGCTTTTTCCTTGCCTGTCTTATATTGGGAAGACAACGCGACTGACTCGCATGCCCTTGTTAGCAACGGCCCACACCTTTAATTAGCAGCGGGCGGATCGCCTTGCGGCTCACCGACCATCCACTAAAACACTAACAAGGTTTTTGACTGATCCCCGTTCGCTCGCCACTACTAGGGGAATGAACTAGTTAGTAAGTTTATAAGTTCATCAGCCAGTAAATAAATACCAACTGACTTAAGTTCCGCAAAACGGAACGAAACTTATAAACTTAAAAACTAGTCTTTTTTTCTTTTCCTCCGGTTACTGAGATGTTTCACTTCACCGGGTTGCCTTCGCTATCCTATGAATTCAGATAGCGATGATCCGATCTTCAATCGGACCGGGTTACCCCATTCGGAAATCTCCGGATCAAAGGTTGCTTGCCACCTCCCCGAAGCTTATCGCAGGCTACTACGTCCTTCATCGTTTTTTAGTGTCTAGGCATCCACCATACGCCCTTATATCTAACCACAAGAATTGTTAAAACATACATTTTACAATTCTAATTTTTTTGTTGGCACTCTTTTCTTTGTTATTGGGTATTAGATGCTCTTTTATTCAATTGTTAATGAACAATTTTTTTCTGTTTCTCGCCTCTCGTTTTATTTCGCACCAGAGGCAGGAGCAAAAAATAATTTTTTAATTTTTGAAAAAGGGACTAAAAAACCGCCCTTTCGAGCGGTTTGGTACGACCAAAAAATAGGTTAACCGCTCGGGAACTTAAAAGTTAAAGCTTGTTTTACCATATTTTGCCGAATATCAGAGGAAAATCGTCAAAGGTAGTTCTGGATAAAATGTGGACAACTTCCTCCGTTTTCTTAGTACATTAATATTTTAATACTATCTAAAAAAGCTGTCAAGGGGAGAATAAAATTATTTCCTCCCCTGCCCGAGGGGAGGTTAGGAGGGGCGGGAGATTTGTAAAACCACCCCTAGCCCCTCCTTAAAAAGGAGGGGAATTTTTTGTAACAATTTTTATATTAAATAAAAAAACCGCCGGCAGAATTGTCATTGCTGACTTTCCTGCCGGCGTTCTACTACCCTCTCTCAGTCGCCGTAGCGACCGCGGTCGCGAAGGCGGCCTTCGGCTACGACGCGGCGCGCTGAGCGTCGAACTTCTCGTAGCGCTCGCGGAGCGGATGACCGAGCGGCGCAATGTGGAGCAGATCGCGGATCATCGCCTCGCGGATCCGCATGGCTTCCTTTGAAGGATGGTGCTTGAAGCGCTTCGTGGCATCGATCGCGATGATCGTGTTGTCGATCGCGGTGAGCGCATCCTCTCGCTGGGCCACGGCCACGCCCAACTCTCCCTCGAGCGCCTCCACTCGCTTCTTCGCCTCATCGCGCTCGCGGCGAACTTCGGCCAGCTCGGCACGACTTTCCCGGAACGCGCGAAGAAGATCGGGAACTTCATGTCGCCATTCCTGGATGCCGCCACTGCCGATCCACGCGGCAAACCGGAGCGTCTCACTCACGGTGAGCGGAACCCGATCACCCTTATTGTCAACAACTTCGATGCAGGAATCAGTCAGCGGATCGGTAACCGGCTGTCGCACGATGACACGCCAAGCGCGAAACTCTACTCGAGATGGCTCGCCGAAGCCCTTCATCACCCCAAACAACTGGCCCCGTTTCCGAAACAAACCGCCGAGAGGAACACGAAGAAAAGTTTTTCCGCGCTCATTGAGTTCACACGGCATCCAGTACGGAGACCGATGTCTCTCTATTATCTGGACACCGATGTCTGGGTCAACCCCCTCGTCGTTTTTGATCCAGAAACAGGCGTCGTAGCTCAGGATGTTCAACCGCCAGTAGCCACGGAGTCTCCAAAAGTAGAGGGGCGGATTGAAAAGCAACACGCCGATAGCTACAATGACCAGATACCCCACAATCCTGCCGACCACGACCATCGGCGATCCCTCCCAGTTTGTCTGGGAAAGAAAAAGACAGACGGCCGCAAAGAGGAAGATGATAAACAGCAACCCCAGTAACTTCAGCCCGCCCTTTGGAATCGGCCGATACCTTTCCAGTTCCTTCCACTCCATGACTCATTCTCCTTTCCGGCCGCCGAATCGGCGGCGGGTGACGCGACGGGACAACCTTTCCCGACCATCGGGACAATTTGTCCGGTCCGCCATGCCTCGCCCAGCAAAACTGGGCGGGACAAGAGATATGCCGAGCCCATCTCGGCAACAATTCATAATATTTTATTTTGTAAAAAAAGTCAAGCCGCCTTCGACAAGCTCAGGCCATAATTACTTGCAATAGGTTTATCAAATTATTCCCTGAGCGGAGCGCTAGCGGAGTCGAAGGGCGTTCATTAATAAAATAAAAAAGACGGGTACCATTTCTGGCCCCGTCTGGCGAACTAACTCGCAGGTCGTCCCTCCCTGAACCTTGCCTTGAACTTGCACCTCACCCTCGTACGCACGACCGCGAGCACTGCTATGACAAACACTGCCACAAGGGCGGTGAGTGCCGCGTGCCACACAGTCGTGTTCTCAAAGAGAAGCCCAAAGATGAAGAGCGCGAGGAAGATGAACGGCATGGCGATGACGACGTTTCCAAAAACGCCGGACTCCTCCGACGCGAAGAAGCTCCAGCCGTACACCGTAAGTGCCGCGACAAGAACCACCACGCCACAGAAGACAACGATATCCATCAGCCCTCCTCCCTCTCGCTCAATGCAGATCGCGTGACTCCTCGCCGCGCTTCTTCTTCTCCCGCCAGGCGAAGCATATCGCCAACGCGAGGAGAACAAAAAATCCGATAACGAACGGAGCAACGTCCGGCTCTTTGAGCTTCAATCGACACATCCCGATCGCGAGCGAGGCGGCCGAGAGAAGCGCGAAAATCGTCGCGAGAACGAGCGCTGTTTTGGAGCTCATGTGCACACCCCCTCCTTCGCAGCCTCCGCGGCCCTCGCCTCTTTCCTCGCCTCCACGACCAGCGCGTACCACCGCTTGAGCTCTTCGCCGTGCACCCAGAACTTGATCAACGCAGCGACGGCCGAGGCGATCTGGAGGGACGTGAGACGGACGGTCGGATCGTTGATTGTGTCTCCCGCGACATCCGCCACTCTCACGCGAGCCGTAAGCCGCGACTCCATCCTCCCGGCCCAACGCTCGGCGAAAGACAGAATACCGTCCTCGTACCTCTTCTTGGCCTGACCGGCGCGGAATCTTCTCCACGCCTCTCTATCTTTTACTTTCATCTCTCTCCTCCCTTCACCCGCCACTAACCGCCGGCGAGTAGACGCTTGACTTCTTCCGGCAGTTTTTCCTTGCCGTCGAGACTGCAAGTACAACCGGCCTCCACCATCATGTGCCTAAACTTTTCATCGGTCGACATGGCGATCATCGTGCCACCGAAGGTCAGACGAAACTCGTCGATCAAGGGCAACGTGTCGGGCTTACTGCCCATGATACGTCGAAGACAGCCGTCCAGAGCAACAACCCGAACATCTGGATGTTCCGCAAAAAGCTGCCTTGCCTCCTCGACGGTGCGAGCCTGCAGAAGCGTAACCCAGCCCGCAAACTCGCGAACGAAGTGCGACCGCCACGCCGAATGGTCTTCAATGACAAGCACCTTTGGAAGTTCGTTCATTCTAGCCCTCCTCCTTCCTCCCCATTACAACCTAACATATTAAATTATATCAAAATTATTTTTTTGTCAACTGTCAACCAAAACCAAAATTTTACAAAAACAAAATGCCCGGGGTGGGGGTCGAACCCACAATCTCTTGCGAGAACCAGCTCCTAAGGCTGGCGCGTATGCCAATTCCGCCACCCGGGCACTAACTATTTTATTTCAACAAAATAATTTGCTAAAATGAAACTAGTATAATTTTAATTTACTTTTAACAAAAAAACAAGGAGGGCCTATGAGAGCGATACTCTTTCGTTCTTTAGTAATTTTAATAATCGTAGCGGGGGGATTTTTTATTTCCGGAAAAATTTCTTTGGCGGCCACGGCTGATCATTTGGTGATCAGTGAGGTACAAATTACTGGCGGCACGGGCCAAACCGGAAATGATTTTATCGAACTTTATAATCCAACTTCCGTGCCCATTGATTTAGATGGCTACCGTTTGGTTAAACGCACAGCGGCTGGCGCTACCGACACTTCAATCAAATCTTGGACGTCTTCAACAATTATCCCAGCTCATGGTTATTATCTTTGGGCCTCAATTTCTTACACCTCAATATCAGTAACGCCGGACATCACGACGAGCCAAACCATTGCTGATAATAATGGATTGGCGCTGCGCTTTGGCCCGGAAAATACCGGCACAATTATGGATGCTGTTGGCTGGGGCACGGCTACAAATATTTTTATTGAAGGAATAGTTTTTTCAACAAACCCCGGAACCAACCAAAGTATTGAAAGAAACTTTGGCGGCGATCTTGGCAACGGTGAAGATACCAATGATAATTCCGTCGATTTCAACTTGCAACTCACGCCCAACCCACAAAATATTTCAAGCCCACCCAAACCTGATTTACCTCCTCCTCCCGGCCCGGTTTGTGGAAATCTTATTTGCGAAAGCGGTGAAGATTATTTGATCTGTCCTGCCGATTGCGCCGCACCGCCACCACCACCGACCGAAATAAATCCCGGCGACATTGTAATTAATGAATTTGTTTCCGATCCTGCTGAAGGTGAAGAATGGATTGAAATATTTAACAACAAAGATTCTGATATTGATTTGACTGGCTGGAAACTTGAAGACGGCGTTGGCACGATTGCCACGCTCGACGTCACAATCACAGCCGACGGGTTTCAAACCATAGACCTCACCTCAAGTAAACTAAATAATTCCGGCGATATTATTAAATTAAAAAATTCCGACGGCACGATTATTGATCAGGTTGCTTATGGAAATTGGGATGATGGCGACACATCAGATAATGCTCCATCTACTTCTGACCCAAATTCTGTGGCAAGAAAAACTGACGGCGGCGATACAGATAACGACCTCGCCGATTTTTCCGCGACCACAACTTTAACAAAAAATTCCGCGAACATAATTACCGCACCACCCTCCGAAGAAACCGGCGGAGTAAGCACGCCAGAAGAAATAACTCCTTCGTCTCCTCCTTCCTGGCCAGTTGGTTCACTTTTGATAAATGAATTTATCGCTGACCCGGCCGACGGAGATGTGGAATGGATTGAATTTTATAATCCCGGCGATGCGCAAATTGATTTAGCGAAGTGGGCAGTTGAAGACGGCGGCGAAACCGCGACCACTCTTTCCGGCTCAATCGGGCCGCTTGGATTTTTTGTTCTAGAAAAACCAAAAGGAATTTTAAATAATACCGGCGACGCAATTATTTTAAAAGATCCGGCTGGCATTATTATTGATAAAATTACTTATGGAAATTGGGACGACGGCGATACGGGAGACAACGCGCCAACTGCTTCTGACCCAAATTCTGTAGCAAGAAAAACTGATGGTGAAAATTCGACGAACGACTTTAACGATTTTGTCGTGGCCACGCCGACCAAGGGCGCCTCAAACGCCGGCGGACTTCAACAAAATCCAAATGGCGCTTATTCGCATGACGTTATCGTGAACGAAATTTTTCCAAATCCAAAAGGCGACGACAGCCAAGGAGAATTTATTGAATTAAAAAATATCGGGACGACAGACATTGATTTAACCGGCTGGAAAGTCGGCGACGCAAGTTCCAAAAGATATACCATTAAAGCCGCTGACTTCACATCAATAATTTTAAAACCAAACGACTTTTTTGTTCTTTACCGAAGCGTGACCGGTATTGCCCTAAACAATTCCGGAACAGAATCGACAAAAATATTTTCGCCCGACGGCGCGCTTGTCTCAGCTCTCGAATATTCTGGTAGCGCGGCCGAAGACCAATCTTACGCCAAAGATGACGCCGAATATTTTTGGACTTCTACTCCAACTCCAGGAAAAGAAAATCTTATCACTCGCGAAAACCAAATCCCTACTGCCGTCATCTCCGCCCCGAGCGAAGCAGAAATTAGTGAAGAAATAAATTTTGACGGCTCTGATTCTACTGATCCGGATGGCGACGAATTAATTTTCTCCTGGAATTTTGGGGATGGAAGCGAGGCCGCCGGGGCGAACGTCAACCATGTTTATTCTGCGGCCGGAAAATACAAAATAATTTTAACTGTAAAAGATGCGCTCGGCGCCACAGCCACAGCCGAACAATTTATTGTCATCGCAAATCCTGATAGCGCAGAAGAAAATTTTTCAATTGATGAACAATTAATTTTTATCAATGAAGTTCTGCCAAACCCGGAAGGTTCTGATGAGGCCGAATGGATTGAAATTAAAAATATTGATCTTGAGCCGATTGATCTTTCCGGATGGAAACTTGATGACGACGAAGGCGGCAGCCGGCCGTACAAGATTCCCGACAACACAATTATTAACCCCGGACAATTTTTAATTTTTAAAAAATCAGAGACAAAACTGGCGTTTAACAATACTTTTGACGCGGCGCGGCTTTTGGATCCTGACGGGGAAATAATTTTTGAGACAAGCTACGACGAAGTTCCTGAAGGTGCATCATGGGCGCGAAGTGACGACGGAAATTTTAAGTGGACAACACACCTTACGCCAGGCGAAGAAAATATTTTTGAATTTCAAGAAAAAACTGCAACGAAAAAATCCAGCTCAACATCCACCAAAAAATCTCAAACTTTTACAGAAACAACTCTTGAGGATATTAGAAATCTTGAATTAAACGACGGCGCGCGAGTCACCGGCCAAGTAATTGTTGAACCGGGAATTTTGGGCAGCCAAATTTTCTACATTGCCACCCCCGCCGGCTGTCCCGGAATACAGATATATATGTATAGCAAAAATTTTCCGGAATTAAAACTCGACGATCTTGTGGAAATTACCGGTATCTTGGCGGAATCTGGCGGAGAAAAAAGAATTAAAATTTCCGAGCAATCCGATATCAAGGTTTTGGAAAACCAAGTGCCGGCCTTGCGAACTCCGATTAAGCTTTCTGAAGTTGAGGAGGGGTTGGAAGGATGCTTGGTTTCCGCCGCCGGCGAAGTAACGGAAAAAAGCGGCAGCAATGTTTATTTTGCCGACGATGACGGAGAATTGAAAATTTATTTCAAATCCACCCTACCCTTTGAAAAACCGAAAATGAATATTGGAGATCAAATTGAAACGATCGGCGTTGTAAGCCAAACCAAAACCGGCTTTCGACTTTTGCCGCGCTACGAAAATGATCTGGCAATAAAAACGCCGTCTGAAATTAGCAACTCTTCAATATCTGATTCTTCAGCGGGAAATAATAAAAATAATATCAATCTCTACCTCGGCGCAGCCACTGGGATTTTGGGACTGACCTTGGTCGGCCTTGGAATCAAATCTGGAAGCTTTTCCAATTGGTGGAAAAAGATAAAAGGAATATAAAACAAAAGCGGACCGGATTTCCGGCCCGCTTTTTTGCTAAACAAATTCTACTATCTTATTTTTTATTTAGTTTTTCCTTCCTCCTTCTCTCTCATCTCTGCCTCAAAGTCCAAAATATCATCAAACTCACTTTTTCTAAAGGCTTCAATTTTTTTTCTTTCCTCCTCAAGTTTTTTGCTGAACTTATCTATGGAATTTGTTATTTCTTTATAAGCGCTGATTTTCTCACTGCCCGACACTTTTATGATGCCGCTGAGACCCGCCTTCTCTAATGCCTCCTTGCTTCCCTTCAAAACATCCAGCCCTTCTTCGACTCTCCTCAACCCAAACTCCAAAACGGAAACTTGTAAATGCTTAGGAGGTCTTTTAAGGACATAGGCGGCTTCTTGAAAAAACGTCAGACTGAGGGTGTGAGCAGTGTTTGGGTCTATTTTTCGGCCATCAATCTCTGCGCTTTGTGGAACCCCGTATCTGTTGTCGTAATCAGTCAAAATTATTGTATGCCCGTTAATTTCTCCAAATTGAAATTCTCTCGTTGCAAATTCTCCCCTATACAAGTCGACTTCTATGCCTTGCTCTTTTAATTCTTGTCTAACCTCAGAAATTTTTTCTTCTTCCTCCTTTTCCTCTTGTTCCAACATACTTTCCCTTTTTCCCCTGGATGTTTCTTCCTCCGGAGTCTCTCCACGCTCCCCTTGTTCTGTTCCTACCATATTTTTGTTCATTAATAATTAAAATGCTTTAACTCCATTTTACCCCCCCCAAAAAAAGTCAAACAAATTTTATCCCCCTCTTAAAATTTGTCATTGCGAGCCGCAGCGAAGCAATCCCATCAATATGAAAAGGAGATTACTTCGTCGGCCAGAGCGGCTGGCCTCCTCGCAAAGACAAACATAATAGCCTTTCTTAATCTACCCTTGCCTTAAGGGGAGGAACAGAACAAATTATTGACATCAAAAAAAGTTGTTGCTATATTTGTAGAATAAATTTCCGGTCAGCAAGCGGGCGTCGTATAGTGGCTATTATGTGTCCTTGCCAAGGACAAGACGGCAGTTCGATTCTGCTCGCCCGCTTTTTGCCCAGAACTTTCATCAAGGTCTCAACGGCCTTTTTAAATTCAATTTTTTAACAAAAGCAGAAGCGAACTGGGAAGGGGTCGGGAAACGGGAGTTTCCCGATTTGCGGAAATATTAAAACCGCAGGGTTTTAAAACGCAGTCCTGCCGAGGCAGGACGAGTAGTGAGATTCTCTCCGCCCGCTTATTGGTCAGAAGTTGAAAAAATCTAAAAGAGACCTTCGGGTCTTTTTTTGGTATAATAATGTAATATGACAAATTTAGAGATTGCCAAAATTTTTCGGGAAATTGCCATCCTATATGAAATAGACGAGGTGCCTTTTAAGCCGCGCGCTTATGAACGAGTCGCCTCAAGTTTGGAATCGCTTGGACAAAACGTGGCTGACATTTATGAAACCGGCGGTCTTAAAGCTTTGGAAAAAATTCCTGGGGTGGGGAAAAACACCGCCCTCCATATTGAAGAATTGATAAAAACCGGACGGCTGAAACTTTACAAAGAGTTAAAAAAATCTTTGCCTATTGATATTGATGACCTGACTTCGGTTTTGGGAGTTGGCCCAAAAACCATTCAGATTTTGTACAAAAAATTAAAAATTAAAAACGTCGTCGATCTCGAAAAAGCGGCGCGCTCCGGAAAAATCGCGAAGCTCGCACACTTTGGCGAACAGAGCCAAGAAAAAATTTTAAAGGGTTTGGAATTTTATAAAAAAAGCCACGGACGATTTTTACTCGGTCATGTTTTACCAATGGCTCGAGATATTGAAGAACGCCTTCGGAAAATTCCCGGCGTGGATAAAGTTCAAACTGCCGGTTCCATTCGCCGCCGCCAAGAAACGATCGGCGATATTGATACTCTGATTACCGCAAAACATCCGAAAAAAGTTATGGAAATTTTTACGCGCATGCCCGAAGTGGAAGAAATTCTTGCCGAAGGCCCAACCAAAACTACTCTCCGGCTAAATTCCGGAATCCAAGCCGACGTTAGAATTCTTCCGCCTGAAGACTACGGCGCGGCATTACAATATTTTACCGGCGACAAAAACCATAATATTGAAGTCAGAAAAATCGCCATCAAAAAAGGCTTGAAACTTAATGAGTATGGAATTTTCCGCGGCAAAAAAAAACTCGGCGGAAAAACCGAGGAGGAAATTTACAAAATTTTAGGGATGGGCTGGATGGAGCCGGAGCTCCGAACCGCAAGCGGAGAAATTGAAGCAGCCCTTCGACAAGCTCAGGGTAAACCAAACGGATTGCCAAAAATTATCGGCTATGACGATATCCGCGGCGACTTGCATGTTCACACAAAATGGAGCGAGGGGTTAAATACGATTCAAGAAATGGCCCTGGCCGGGAAAAAGTTGGGTTATGAATATATTTCCATTTCCGATCATGTCGGCACCTTGCATATTGCAAACGCCATGGATGAAAAAAAAGTTTTACGGCAAATTAAAGAAATTGATAAATTGAATGCCGGGTTTGCCAAGAAAAAAATTGGGATAAAGATTTTAAAGAGTGCGGAGACAAATATTTCCGCCGACGGCGACATTGACTTGCCCCATAAAATTTTGGAAAAATTAGATATTGTCTTGGCCGCCGTGCACGATCATTTTAATTTGTCCAAAGAAAAAATGACCGCGCGAATTATCCGCGCCATGAAACACAAAAACGTTAATGTTATCGCCCACCCCACCGGCCGGGTAATACTTCAACGACCACCTTACGAAATTGATTTGGATAAAATTTTAAAAGCCGCGAAGGAACTTGGCGTGGCTATGGAAATAAATTCCTTTTTTGACCGTCTGGATTTGCGCGATGAAGATATTAGAAAAGCTGTCGGGCTTGGTGTGAAAATGGTGATTAACACCGACGCGCACAACAAAACTCAATTGAATTTAATGGAGTATGGCATTGCCCAAGCGCGAAGGGGCTGGGCCGAGAAAAAAGATGTTTTAAATACTTGGCCATTGCAAAAAATGCTTGATTGGTTTAATAAAAAGTGATAGGATAAAAAATAATTTGCCCGGGTGGTGAAATGGTATACACGCAAGACTTAAAATCTTGTGACCGAAAGGTCGTGTGGGTTCGAGTCCCACCCCGGGCATTTTGGAAAACTACAAAATTTAATTTTGACTCCGCCCCCGCGCGGGGTTGCTTTTTTTATAATTATCTTTTAATATATAAAGTCGCCCTAAAACTATCTTCAGCACATGAAAGGAGGGGTGGCCGATGAATGCACCACGGGAACTTTCGGACGAAGAAGCTCGGAGCCCCTGCGGCGACACCAGCCACCGCTGGCGATATGTCTATCCACTGCGGTGGAGATGGTATCTACGCCAAGCTCTTGCCGAATGCGCAAATTGTCACGGCACCTACTGGGTCCAACTCCCGATAGAATCGTGGCAAAAATTCTTGATATATCTGAGTACGAGCGGGAGAAAAAAAACCTGACCAACCGGCAAGGAGACGAACGGCGTGGAGCATGAGGACCACGCCGCTTTTTTATTGCTTTTTTATTCTACTTCTTCTAAGATAACCAGATCGTTCCTTAAAAAAAGGAGGAAAGATAAAAATGGATCACGAACTTGCTTCGTGCCAGAATGTCCTAGTCGATCGCGCAACGCGAGACGAAGACGCCAGACGGCGTTACCCCGAGTCCGAGGATGATGATAGTTGGCTCATGGGTCCCTCGAACGTTGTCTCGCCCTATCTAATTGATGTTTCAAAGATCATGAACTGCCGGGCGCTACGGCGAGGGGGCGACAAAACCCAGGTCCGACCGCTTGAGCCGAACACACACATCCGGCGGCGCCTTTCCCATTCGCTCGGCGTAGCGGGACTTGCTGTGCCGATCGCCAAATTACTTGGTCTCCACCCCGATCTCACGCACGCCGCGGGTCTTGGCCATGACATGGGCCACACCCCCTTCGGTCACACGGGCGAAGTCACCCTCTCTCGGCTTTCCGAAAAAAAAATCTGCCACGAAATTCTAGGTGTCGTCATCGCTCAAAAAGTGGAACGCCGCGGCCGCGGTTTGAACCTCACGCACCAGACACTTCTCTGTCTCCGGGATCACTCGCGCGGCGACGGCCAGTTTGGCACCGAAACGTGCGAGTCGGAAGAGAGCGCCCTCGTCATGCACACCGACAAGATTGACTACTTCTGGGCCGACTATCACGATATCTTTGAACGGGGTGATTGCTTGAACCCATTGGACTATCCCGAATTGGTCGGACTAGCCCAGTGGTTCGGCAAGGGATATCGCTCACGTACGGCAAAATGCCTTCGGGCGCTCTGTCTTGAATCAAAGGCGGCCGGCCGGATTTCTTTTGGACTGTGCGAAGAGGCGATGCGGCTCACTCGAGTCAAAGAAATCATGTACGGAAAAATCTACAACGTCGTGAACCGCCGGGCGGAAGTCATTTCCTTGATCGAGAGAGTCTATCGGGCGCTTGAGAAGATTGCACCCCACCTCGACCCCGTGTTCTTCATCGCGCTCTTGGGTGACCAAGAACTTCTGGGTCTCGCAAAAAAAGACAACCTTTCACCTGCCGACCTTGCCGGCCTCTCGGCCACGGAGATCCTTGCGAACCTCAAGGAGACGAAGCTCGACCTCACGAGCCCTGACTTGGGGTGGTGAGTAGCCATGGTCCATAACCGTCCCAGGAAAAATGGGGCGGTTTTTTTATTGCCAAAAAGGGAGAAATAAGATAAAATTGTAGAATAAAAATATGCCTGACGAAAGAATTGTTACCCCCAAAGAACAAAACGAAGACCAGGCGTTTGATATGACGCTCCGGCCTAAGGTTTTGACTGAATATATTGGCCAGGAACAGATTAAAAAAAATCTGGAAATTTTTATTTCCGCGGCAAAAAAAAGAAATGAACCGATTGAACACGTTTTGCTTTACGGCTGTCCTGGTCTTGGCAAAACCACTCTGGCGCACGTCATCTCAAATGAAATGGGCGCTCAAATCCGCATCACCTCCGGTCCGGCGATTGAACGCGCCGGCGACCTCGCGGCAATTCTCACAAACCTTGGCGAGGGCGACATTTTATTTATTGATGAAATCCATCGGCTAAACAAAGTCATTGAAGAAGTTTTATATCCGGCCATGGAAGAGTACGCTCTTGATTTGGTAATCGGCAAAGGTCCTGGTGCAAGAACCGTGCGGCTAAACTTACCGCGTTTCACAATTATCGGCGCGACGACAAAAGTCAGTATGATTTCCTCGCCGCTCCGCGATCGCTTTGGCGCAACCTATCATTTAAATTTTTATGAGGATGAGGACATCGGAAAAATTATTAACCGCAGCGCCAAAATTTTAAATATAAAAATTGACGAAGGCGCTGTGGAACTTTTATCCAACCGCGCCCGAAAAACTCCGCGCGTCGCAAACCGTATTTTAAAACGCGTCCGCGATTACGCTGAAGTCAAATCAAATGGTATAATAACAATAGCACTGGCCGAAGAGGCGCTAGAAAATTTAGGCGTTGATCAATTTGGTTTGGATCAAATTGACCGCCGGATTCTTGAATCAATTATTAAAAAATTCCAAGGCGGACCGGTCGGTTTGAACACTCTTTCCGCCGCGACCGGCGAAGAACAAGCAACCATTGAGGAAGTTTACGAACCATATCTCCTACAACTTGGTTTTCTAAACCGCACACCACGAGGGAGAGTGGCGACCGAGACGGCATACAAACATCTCGGGATTGCTCCGCCGCAAAATTTACAAGAAAAATTAGTTTAAATTTTTATGACTCTTTCTGTTTTTCTCATTGCCTACTACATTTTCCTCGGCCTTTTTATTTTGTTTTCCCTTTTCGCGATTTATCATTTGGTGCTCTTTATCCCCCCAAGTTCTGCCGCCTTTTTTACTTTATATGTTTTTTTAGCGGGCGCCGCCATAATTATTTTTGCCACCTGGCAGGAAATCCAAATAGTTGATTGGGCCCAATCCTTTTTCACGCTTAATTTTTCTCTATGAGCATTTACGTAAAAAAATTTATTGCCCAAAAATCTTACGAAAAAATTGTATACTTTTTGCGGCGTGACACTATTGTCTACCTTAAACAATTAATTCTTTTTATTTTTCTCCTGGCGATTCCCGTCGGCCTTTATTTCTTTTTTCAAAATACCTTTCCTTCGCTTTTTGAAAATTCAATCATCTATCCGCTCCTCATGCTTCTTGCGAGCGTTTATTATCTGACCGTCTGGCTCGTGGCCTTTACCGCTTTTATCGATTATTATTTAGATCTTTGGGTTGTCACAAACGACCGTATCATTAATGTTGAGCAACGTCTCTTTGCTCGGACTACCTCAGAACTTGAATTATATAAAATACAAGATGTCACCGGCGAAAGTAAAGGTTTTCTGCAAACAATGTTTGATTATGGAAATGTTTATGTTCAGACGGCCGGCGCGACTGAACGATTTACTTTTGAAGAAGTTCCTGGCCCCCGCGAAGTGGCAAGCAAAATTATTACCTTGGCGGAAGAAGATAGAAAATATCATCTGAAAGAATCAAACAGTACTGGCGGAACGGTTTAATCACAATTCAACCAAAATACTCACCCGAAGAGGTGAGTATTTTTTTGTACTTTTACAAAGATTGTTATCTTTGTAGAGGCTAGTAAATTTTTTTCAATTCCACGCCAGTGTAATAATGTTTTAAAATTTGCTCATATGTACTGCCGCCAAGCGCCATGCCGCGCGCCCCTCGAGCAGAAAGGCCAACACCATGTCCAAAAAGATTCATACCGGCACAGTTTGGATCAGGCCTTGAAACAAGCCACGGCTTCCCCGCTCCCCACCAAACTTCTTCCCAGGCTCTTGTCCGTCCATCACTTTGAGCAAAATATGGCGTGACTACAATTTCATTATTATAAATTACCACTATACCGCGCGTATCTTCTACGGCTTTCACAAAATTCGGTAAACGGATTTCTGAATTGTAACCGCGATAGACCTGATCATAGGAACTGGCATTCAGATGAAAATTTCCCGCCGGATGTTTTCCGCCAATATTAATGTTGTATTGAGCAAAAGTGCGAGCGGCAATCGCGAGCGCCCGATGATATTCGGCCGGATTATTATTTGATGACTCGGCCAAACCTTTCAAATATGTTTCAAGTGGCAATTCATTTATCATATAAAGTTTTGCCCGATCTTCACTCCAGCGTAACTCCAAGCTCCCGCGAAATTTATTATCATTCAACGACGTATTCCAGGCTGGATGACTTTCAAAACTTGTAATTTCAAAGATTGTATTTAAATCAGGTGAAACAAATTTAAGATATGATAAATTGTCTCTGATTTCTCCGCCAAGCGATGCTGAGTAAGTTTTTGCCGTAAAATTAAAAGCGGCGGTAACTATCGCTCCGACCGGTACGGAAAAAACTAAATTATTCTCGGCATCACGAACTTCAAAGGCGGTGTTGGCACGAATGGTCTCGGCGGTTGTTGTATTATAAAGTCCAACGCGCACAATTGTTTCGGGAACTGCGGGTGTCGGCGCGATAATCGGTACTTCAACCGTTCCGGAAATTTTTATTGGCAGAGCCACTTCTCCGCCGGTGATTGTTTTATCGTTGTTCATCAAAACAAAAGTTGGCGTAAAATCACCGCCCAGATTACCTGCCAACGAAAAACTAAAATACCCAATCTGACCAGTCAGCGTTGCTCCGGAAACAGCCGCCGGGCAACTTGTTCCGAGCCAGCTTGTATCGCGGAAAGATTCAGTTGCCGTCGTCCCTGCCACGCAGATTTTTACTAAATTTGCGCCGCCTGTTTCCCATGAAGTCACCCCAATATTTTTAAAGCCTACTGTAAAATTTACTTTTCCCCCGCCAGCGAGAGCAACTGCCTGACTGCTTTGGATTAATTTTGTTGCCGCAAAATTTTCCGCTGTATTTGTCGCCGCAGTCGTCGGACTGTTTACGGCTGGATCTTGTGTAGCAGTTGTTCCATTTGTCACATTAACCGGCAGATCAATCACACCTCCCGGAATCCATGTTAAATTTTCCGCAGCTAATTTTAATTTAATGGTATAAAATCCCAAAAGCTCCGGCGCCCGGAGAGCAAAACGAAAATGTGCCGTACTGCCAGGTGCGACTTTTGTTTCTATCATTTTTCCTGGCTGTTCAATTGTATACCAATACGGATGATATAATTGCCGACCAGTGCTGTCCACATAAAGAGAAATATAATTGCTGCTGGAATTTGACCAAGTCACTGTGCCAGTATTTTTAAAAGCCGCTTCAAAAGTTATGGCTTTCCCCGGAGCTAAAGTAAGAGAACCGTAACTTTGAGAAATTTTTTGCGCGGTATATCCGGCTACGGCCGCCTCTGCTCCATGAGGCATAAAATTAAAAATAAAAGCCAGGACCGCGGCTAGCATAAATCCTGACAAAAACTTCTGCCCTCGATTAATTATTTTGTTTTTAGTCTTTTTCATCTTGGGCTTTAAAAATTATTTATTATCAAGCGAGTGAGAAAAATGAAATTTATTTCATTCCCGAGCGCCCGGCCTCGCCGAAGACGACCCGCTTCGTTCTCGCGAAAGCGAGGCGAGCGAGTCGAGGCGGGAGCGCAGATAACACAAAGTTTAAAACTCTTTTTATATATAATATTATATCAAAAAATAAACTACGGGTCAATTTGCCTCTCACTATTTATGACGAATGTCTGCCCAATAAATTACAGCGCTCGCATCTGTCAAATGAAAATGATATAATAAAGTAATTTTATGTCCCTCACCCGCCAGGTTGCGCACAATATGTTTTATCAAGTCGGTGGAAAAATTCTTTCCACTATTTTAGGTTTGGCGGCGCTCGCCATAATGACGAGATATCTGGGACAAGACGGCTACGGCGGATACACAACCATCGTTTCTTTTTTACAATTTTTTGGAATTTTAGTTGACTTCGGTTTGACCCTAACTACAGTGCAGATGATTTCCGAACCGAATGTCAACATCAATAAAATCACAAGCAATATTTTTACTTTAAGATTTTTTTCCGCAATAATTTTTTTGGGTCTCGCTCCGCTTGTCGTTTTACTTTTTCCGTATGATGCAACTTTAAAAATTGGTATAGCTATTACAACTCTCTCATTTCTTTTTGTCGCCTTGAACCAAGTCCTAATCGGCCTTTTCCAGAAAAATTTGCGCATGGAAAAAGTTGCTATCGCAGAAAACATTGGCCGAATTATTCTCCTTGCCGGGGTTGCGACTGTCATTTATCTTAATGCCGGGCTGCTCGCCGTGATGCTCGCGGTAATTTTGGGAAGTTTTGCAAATTTCTTGGTGAATTTTATTTTTTCTCTAAAATATGTTCGTATAAAATTTGTTTTTGACTGGCCTGTTTGGGGAGAAATTTACCGCCGCTCCTGGCCGATCGGACTTTCTATTATTTTTAATCTTATATATTTGAAAGCTGACGTGATTATTCTTTCGCTTTTTCAAAGCCAAGCCACGGTCGGACTTTATGGCGCCTCTTACAGAGTTCTTGATGTTCTTACGACTTTGCCAATGATGTTTGCCGGACTTGTCCTACCGGTTCTTACTGCTTCGTGGGCGGAAAAAAATTTAGAAAGATTTTCGCGGCTTTTAAAAAAATCTTTTGACTTCTTAATGATGGTGATTGTCCCGATAATTTTCGGAACAATGCTTTTGGGTGAACAAATCATGAGCGCGGTAGCTGGCGACGATTTCGCTCTTTCCGGAACGATTTTAAAAATTTTAATTTTGGCAGCCGGAGCGATTTTCGTCGGTACGCTTTTTGGCCACGTCATCGTCGCCATTAAAAAACAAAAACAAATGATCTGGGCGTATGCGATAGTTGCCATTATTTCTCTTGTAGCTTATATTATTTTAATCCCTCGCTACAGCTTTTGGGCCGCGGCCTGGATTACGGTTTCCTCAGAGGGAGCCATTGCTCTTATTTCATTTTTTGTTGTCTTTAAAAACACTCGCCTCTTTCCTTCGGGAAAAGTTTTGGGCAAATCTATTATTGCAAGTCTCCTGATGTGCACGGCAATTTATTTTCTAATGAGTATGAATATCTTATTTTTAATTTTACTCGGCGCGGCAATTTATTTTGCTGCCCTTTATTTACTTCGTGGATTTAGTAAGGAAACCGTAATGGAAATTATTTCCGCCCGAGGCGGATCCGCCCTTGGAGGAAAATTAAAATGAGTATGCTTTGGCCAATTTTTTTAATTTTATTTTTTTGCGGTTTTGCCTACCTCGCTTGGCGTAATTTACTTTGGGCGACCGCCGCGCTTCTCGCACTCCTGCCGACATACCTGATCAGGTTTTCTCTGGGACCAATGCCAATGACTTTGCTTGAAGCAATGATTTTAATTCTTTTCGCTGTTTGGTTTTTAAAATTAAAATTAAAAAAAGAAAAATTTAGCTCACCCCTTAAAATCTTAGAAAAGAAAAATTGGACATGGCTTATTTTAGCCTGGCTTGTTTTTGCCATGATTTCACTTCTTATCTCCCCTGACTTGCGCGCCGCCGCGGGAATTTTTAAAGCTTATTTTTTTGAACCAATGCTCTTCTTGCTTGTTTTTCTAAGTGTTATCAAAACAAAAAAAGATTTGGACTTAATTTTCTACGCGCTTGGAATCTCCGCGCTTTATGTTTCCGCTTTTGCCATTTACCAAAAATTCACCGGTTTTGCTATTCCCAATCCGATTTGGCAAGCGGCCGAAACTCGCCGCGTCACGAGCTTCTTCGGCTATCCAAACGCTATCGGACTTTATCTCGCCCCGATTATTGTGCTCTATGTCGGCTGGCTGATATCAAAATTTCAAATTTTAAATTTCAAATTCCAAAAAACTTTAATCACAAATTTCAAACCATTAATTTTTCAACTATTTGTCATCGTTCTTTCCCTCGCGGCGGTCATCTTCGCCCGCTCTGAAGGCGCATACGTCGGAATTTTGGCCGGACTTTTTTTCTTGGGAATTATGACCAAAAAATTACGCTGGCCGACAGTTGCGCTCACGATCATTTTTGTTACCGTCATCGCCCTCGTGCCGCAATTTAGATATTACGCCACAGAACAATTAACCTTTCAAAATGATTCGGGAAAAGTCCGCCTAATTATGTGGCGCGAAACTTGGCAAATGCTCCGTGACCGACTTTTCTCCGGTGTGGGTTTAGCTGGTTATCAAGAAAGTTTTGCCCCATATCACAAGGCAAAATACATTGAAATTTATCTTTATCCACATAATTTATTTTTAAATTTTTGGTCTGAACTTGGTCTCGGCGGCTTAATTGTTTTTTTGTTGATGATAATAAAATTTTTCAAAGATGCCATAAAAAATTTCTTAGCCACTCGCCAGCCATTACTCATTACTTTAATAGCGGTTATGATTACAGTATTTATTCACGGTCTAGTTGACGTGCCTTATTTTAAAAATGATCTTTCGCTTTTCTTTTGGCTTTTGGTTGGTCTTTCCATAATTCCAGCTCTTGACAAAAAGAAAATTAACCACTAACATAAAATCAATCTGAGCCGCCAGAGGAGCGATTCAGGGGGACGATATGGGCAACTCCTATAAACGTCCGGCTACCGCGGTTTAGCGTCGAGTACCTTTTGCCGGCCGGCGAATCCAGAACTCTCATTCTGAAACATGACCGTCAACGGGGTACCGCCGCCGAATCCGCGACTAGCTCACAATGAGTTCGCCTCCGAAGCCTTACGCACTGGTAAGGCTTTTTTTATAAAAATTTTAAGATTCTTGACAAACCCTACTTTTTATGTAAGAATAAATTGTTTGGTTCGTTTGCACCCGAGAGAGGGTGAAAGGAGGGGTAAGATGGAAACCAAACTGACGGCGATTGTGGTCGCCCTTTTCGTGGCGAGTTGCGGACTGGAGACCGAGGGCTTCGGAGAGTCCGGCCTGGACACCATGCCCGAAGCGTCTCCCGACGCAGAGCCGGACATCCTCGAAGAGGATGATGCCGGACCGGACGAAGTCGCACCCGATGTCCCCGAAACCGCGGAAGACGATGCGGGCGAGGACGAAGCGACCGACGAAGGCAGCGAGGCTGACGCGGAAGACGCGGAAACCGAAGACAGCGACGTCGAAGACGGAACAATCGATCCTTGCGCCCTGCCGGAAATTCCGACCACTGGACTCTTCATCTTCTACTGTTTCGACTACGACTTGCTGTCTCCGATGGATCTCGAATTCCAAGTCGAGCAGGGCGGTATTCCGATCATCAGCTGGCGAGCCTCTCTCGAGTGCTCTGTCACTCGTTCTCGCCGGCTCGAATGCACACTCGCGCCTCTCGTCTGGAATGCCAGCTACATCTTCAACATCCGGCTGGACTCCGGCATCGGCATCGGCTGGTCTTGTGGGCCAGAGCTGCTGGCCATCTGGGGTACGCCGCACGTTTGGCTGGACGGGACGGAATTGGCTGTCACGTCCGTGACGAACGGCGACGGCGGATGCAACCACGGTTTTGTCACACCATCTCCTCCCTAACCGGGAGACCGGGCGCCAGAGGTAACTCTCCGGCGCCCACTTTTTTATCAAAAAACTGGACAAAATCAGTGAAACGTGATATAATATAATAATGTAAAAGAAAAATCGACTTTTTGTTTTTGTCTGCTGAAATTATAAAGCAAACAAACTAAAAAGAGGGGGAACCTTTTGCTAAATTAGTTCTTTTTCCAAAATTACCCGCCGTCCAGGCGGGGTAAAAATTAAAAACAAAAACAAAAAATAAGGAGCGTCACGCTCTTTATTTTATTTTATGAAAATGCTAAGTTAAAAAATGGAAGGGTGGCTGAGTGGCCGAAAGCGCCGCACTCGAAATGCGGTATACCGGAAACGGTATCGCGAGTTCGAATCTCGCCCCTTCCGTTTCGACAAAATAATCGCATCAGCGATTAGTTTGGCGAATGGGGGTCGGCGAGAGAACCCACTCCCTGCAAGACATTTGCGGCTCCGAGGACAGCACCGAGAAGCTTTCAAATCCCACCCCTTCCGTTTTTATTTCATCCATGGGCATCTTTTTTGCATTTTTATCTTTATTTGGCTGGGGCTTTGGCGATTTTTTAATTCAAAAAAGTTGTCGTGAATTTGGGAAATGGGCGGCGCTATTTTTTGTCACAGCCACTGCCGCAATTTTGTTAACACCCTTTGTTTACAAAGATATTCTCGTCACTTTTTCTTCCAACCGCGCGGCCTTCATCCTTTGTATTACTAGTATTGTTTTGCTCTTCACCTCTTTATTCAATTTTCAAGGACTGCGTGACGGAAAAATTTGTGTAGTAGTCCCCATCTGCGCACTAGAAATTCCTGTCGCTGCCGGACTAGCTTCAATCTTTTTATCAGAACACTTGTCGTTCTTACAAATAATTTCCATCACATTTTTAATTGTCGGAATTTTTTTTATCTCTGTTAAATCATTATCTCAATTAAAAAAAATCAAAGTTGAAAAAGGAGTTATCTATGCGTTTCTGGGCGCTATCGGTATGGGCGCAACAAATTTTCTGTTCGGAGTTGGAGCCCGCGAGACTAACCCTCTGATGATTAACTGGTTTGCTAGCTTAGTAGTGGCAATTATTACTTTAATTTATATACTTTCTCGCTCAAGGCGCGGTGAAATTTTACGCGATTGGCATAAAGACAAATTATTAATTGTCGGGGCCGGTTTGATTGATAATGCCGCGTGGATCGCCTATTCTTATAGTACATTGTTTATCCCAATTGCCGTCGCTACAAGCATTAGCGAAGCATACATTGCCCTGGCCGCAATTTTAGGATTAACCTTTAACCACGAACTTCTCCGCAAACACCAAATTTTGGGTTTATTAATTACAGTAGCCGCCGCCATTACTCTGGCCGCTGTCACGGCAAATTAAAATCGGCTAAGCCGCTTGCAGACTGTATCTCTAGAAAATAGTTGACAAAATCATTTTTCTATATTATAATTCAAGATTGAAGAAATTAATTTTCTGCTTTCCAGCGGATTTTTTATTTAAATTATGAATAACATCAGAAACATTGCCATTATCGCACACGTTGACCACGGAAAAACAACCCTGGTTGACGCGCTGCTCCATCAGTCGTCCACCAATGTCGGTAAAGATAATATCGGCAGAATTTGTATTATGGATTCAAATGAACTGGAGCGCGAACGCGGCATCACCATTTTTTCTAAAAACGCGTCGGTGCAATGGGGCGAAACAAAAATAAATATTATTGATACGCCTGGCCACGCTGATTTCGGCGGTGAAGTGGAACGAGTTTTAAATATGGCTGACGGCTGTCTTTTGCTCGTTGACGCCAAAGAAGGTCCGATGCCCCAAACAAGATTTGTTTTGAAAAAAGCCCTGGAACTTGGCCATAAAATTATTGTCGTCGTGAATAAAATTGACAAACCGCACGCTCGGCCGGATTTTGCCTTGGATAAAACTTTTGATTTATTTGTTGAACTCGGCGCCTCGGACGCGACCCTGGATTTTCCCGTGATTTACGCTTCGGCAAAACTTGGTTTGGCGGGTGAGGAAGCCGACATTTCTAAAATGAAAGATATCACGCCAATTTTTGAAAGTATTTTAAAACACGTACCCGCACCCATTGGCGATCCGGCCGCACCGCTCCAGATGTTGGTTGCCAATATTTTCGGAGATACTTTCAAAGGAAGAATCGGCATCGGCCGAGTTTATAATGGCACTCTGAAAGTCGGACAAGATGTCGCACACATAAACCGCACCGGACAAATGACAAAATACCGCCTGGTTTCGCTTATGACTTTTTGTGGATTAGAAAGAGTGGAAGCGAAAGAAGTTCAAGCTGGCGATATCGCGGCAATTTCCGGCGTGCCAAATCTTACGATCGGCGAAACGATCGCCGACGCGGTAAACCCGAAAGCTTTGCCGGTTTTGAGCATTGAGGAGCCAACCGTCAAAATGACTTTTATTATTAATGACTCTCCCTTCGCGGGACTTGAAGGACAATTCACAACCTCGCGCCAAATCCAAGAACGTTTGCAAAAAGAATTGGAAAATGACATGGCCTTAAAAGTTGAAAACGCGGCCGAGGGCGGATGGATTGTTTCCGGACGCGGCGAATTGCATTTATCAATCTTGATTGAAAGAATGCGCCGCGAAGGTTTTGAACTCCAAGTCTCCCGACCAAAAGTTATTGAAAAAGAAATTAATGGAAAAAGAATGACGCCGTACGAACGCGTCTTTGTTGAAGTGCCTGAAGCACATTCCGGAATTGTCATTCAAAAACTCGGCAGCCGCAAGGGTGAATTAAAAGACATGAAAACAATTGACGGAATTACTTATTTAGAATTTTTAATTCCAACCCGCGGACTTTTCGGTTACCGCAGCGAATTTTTAACTGATACGAGAGGCCTTGGCATCATAAATACAACTTTTGCTGAATATCTTCCCGACCCGGGTAACTGGCGCGAACGCGAACAAGGATCGCTCGTGGCGCATGAAACCGGAACGACTAATCTTTACGGTATGATCAATATTCAGGATCGCGGCATACTTTTCATTGGACCAGCAATCAAAGTTTACGCAGGACAGGTTGTCGGACAAAATGCGCGTAGCGGCGACATTCGAGTAAATGTTTGTAAAGCTAAAGAACTTTCCAATATGCGTTCCAAGGGTGACGGTTCAGCTGAACACTTTAACGCGCCGAAAGAGATGAATCTTGAAGCCGCATTAGAATATATTGGCGATGACGAATTAGTTGAAGTAACTCCGAAAAGCACGCGTATCAGAAAAGTTCATCTTGATGAACTCACGGCCAAACGAATGGCGAGAACTAATAGAGAATAATAATAAAAAAACTCCGCCCCGTTTTCTGCAGGGCGGAGTTTTTTTGATCTTTCAATTTAGAACTTAAACATGTCAGCAAATTTTCCGACGACTGGTAAGGGCTCTTGTTTTCCGCCCGCGGCGTTCATAATTCCCAAAATCACAAGAACTAAAAGTCCGAGCTGCAATAATTGTATAATCCAATAAAAACTAAACGCCCAGTACCAAGGCAACGCCATGCCGACCAACCAAATAATCACGCCAAGGCAGAAAATAACCAAACCTTGTTTCACGTGATACTT
>JAHIRI010000048.1 GCA_018818855.1 Patescibacteria group bacterium | reverse complement strand
GAGGCGAGTTCCGTCGTACGAGAGGGGTGTTCCGTCGGCACCAAAGATTCCGTTCGACATTCTCCCTGTCCTCCTCAACCTTCCCTATCTTTATTGCTTCAACTCATCCCGCCCATCGGGACGAGGTATAGGGCCACCTTCCTTACGTCTTTGACGCGTGTCAATGGCGCAAGGCCACCCTGTTTGTTGATTTTATAATATTACAAAAAGATGAATTTGTCAAGGTTTATATCAAAAAACCGGTCTTGCGGCCGGATTATTTTTAAGAAACCCTTCGACTTCGCTCTGCTCCGCTCAGGGAATAATTTATGGCCTGAGCTTGTCGAAGGCCTTTATGTTTTTTTCAACACCTCAATAATTCCATCCAAATCGCCGTCCATTACATTATTAATACTATGCCAACTTTCTTTAACTCGATGATCAGAAACTCTGTCCTGCGGAAAATTGTAAGTTCTGATTTTTTCCGCTCGCATGGCCGAGCCAATCTGTGATCGGCGTTCGGCGACTTCTTTAGCCTGGCGCTTTTCTTGCTCCATCACAAAAAGGCGGGAGCGTAAAACTTGCATGGCTTTTTCGCGATTTTGCTGCTGCGAGCGTTCGTCCTGGCAGGAAACGACAAGGCCGGTTGGGAGGTGCGTAATGCGTACGGCCGAATAAGTTGTCTGAACGCTCTGGCCGCCATGTCCACCGGATAAAAATGTATCAATCCGCAAATCTTTTGGTTCAATTTTTATATCAATGTCTTCTGCTTCAGGGAGGACGGCAACAGAAGCAGTTGAAGTATGAACTCGTCCGCTTTTTTCCGTTTCCGGAACGCGCTGAACGCGATGCACGCCGCTTTCAAATTTCAAATTTCCCCAAGCATTTTTTCCGATAACCGAAAAAATAATTTCTTTGAAACCGCCAAGGTCAGTGCGATTGGCGGAAATTAATCTTGTCTGCCAGCCATGGCGCTCGGCAAAGCGCGAGTACATCCGGAAAAGTTGCGCGGCAAAAAGCGCGGCTTCATCTCCGCCCGCTCCGGCCCTAATTTCCACGATAATATTTCTTTTGTCCAGTGGATCTTTCGGCGTCAATTCTTCCTTTATTTCCGCTTCAAGCACCGCCTTTTCCCGTTGAATTTTTTCCAATTCTTCTTTGGCGATCGCGGCCATCTCCGGAACATCTTGTTTGGCAATAACTTCCGTTTCGGCCGCGGCTTTTTCCAGGGCGTGGAATTTTTCTATTTTTCCCATGACATCTTTCATGTCGCTATATTCCCGCGAAACAGGTTTTAATTTTTCCGGATTAGAAACCACCTCGGGCTTGGATAATTCTTGCTCGAGTTCCTTAAATCTTTCTTCAGCTTTCTGGATTTCTGGAATCATAGGTTAAATTATTAGTTTATTCTAACATAAAAACATGATAACAAAAACGTTACCATGCTTTTTATGATTGGAATAGCTACTTTGATTTTTTGGCTCTCGGTTTCTTTTCTTTTTTCGTCGCGGACATGGCTGCCTTCTTTTCCATTTTTTCTTTGAATTTTTCCACGCGTCTTGCCGAGTCAACAAGTTTTTGTTTGCCGGTGTAGAACGGATGGCAGGCAGAACACAACTCAACCTTGATTTCTTTCGCGGTTGAGCCAACAGTAAAAGCATTGCCGCAGGCGCAGGTCACTTTTGCTTTTGGATAATATTCTGGATGAACGTCTTTTTTCATAATTATTGATTATTGTTTTGATTAATATCTTTCTCTTTTTGATTATGCAGGAATTTGGATCTTTGTGTCAAGGCGAAGATGGATAAAAGGGCAATGTAGGTCGCCGTGAATTCCGAAGGCATTTTGTATTTTCCGCCGGAAACTATTGCAGTAATAATAAAGAAAAAAATTAAAATTGTCCAGAGGATAACAAAAAGTTCGCCTTTGCGTTTTGAAAAATGAGAATCTTGCCAGCGGTCAAATTCTTTTGTGCCAACGTAAATTCCAAGGATGGAAATGTAAATTATAGAAACCGCCGCGGCGTATCCGTTGAATTTATCAAGGGTAAAAAAATCAAACATGAAAAAACCCATGGCTGCTAGGGTCCAGAGATTGGTTAATTGCCTCCAGATTTTGTCGTTTGATTTTTCTGTTCGCGGTAGGTCCATAGATGTTATTGTTCGAGCAAGCGTAGCGCGTCGAGAACCGCTTCTCGACTCGGCCAATGGCCTCGCTCGAAGAATAATCGTTTTGTGTCTTTAATTTAGCAGAAAGGAGTTAAAAAAGCAAGCCCCCACACCAATTCCGTATAAAGCATATTGGGATGGAATTGTTCCGTCTAAATTGGTGTGGAGGCAAGGGGGTTGACAAAATTACGGGGGGGGGTAAGTTGAAAGTGGTTTGCCATAAAAGGAGGTGCTCTATGGCGAAGAGAGAGGATTGGTCTTTCGAGGATCGAGGTACGGAAGGTACCCTGGGGACGCCCGGCGGGGAGGTCGCCGTCCATTCCAAGGCAGAGGCTTTCTCACAATTGGAAGGGGCGCGCCAGAGCCACATTCCGAACGTCTATACCCCTCCTCCCTCACAGGAGGGTGATGTCGAGGGCTGGAAGGAGGCCTCGGAGAAGATCTGGAATTCCGACCTTCCCGACAAGTAGTCGGCCATCGGCTGCACTGGTCGGCAGGAAATCCGAGAAATCGGAGAGTACTGCCGGCCGTCTTTTTTATTTATAAAGTAAAATTTCGGCTTCTCGACTCACTTCGTTCGCTCGAAGAATAAAAATGATTATTGTTCGAGCGTAGTCGAGAACCCCCTTGCATTATTTTTGGTTTTGTGTAAAAATAGCATAAAGTCATTTATTAATAGTTATCCCACATGTTTTGTTCTTAAAAACTTGTTCCTGATCCGGCGCTCGCCGGACCCGCAAGTTTTGGCGAAACAGAGGTAAAACCCCATTCAAAGTTTCAGTTAATTACCGTGCTCAGTAAACAAATATCTTTGTAAGGATATTGTCGCTATGGCGCAGTCATAAACCTTTACTTCGAACGGGGTGAAAAGGAAAGTCATTATGCCAGAGATCCCAACAATGTTGGAAATGCTCCAGGCCGGTGTTCATTTTGGGCACAAGGCCTCAAAGTGGCATCCGAAAATGAAGCCGTTTATTTTCGGAGAGCGGAGTGATGTCCACATTATCAATTTAGAAAAAACGGCAAAAAAATTACAAGAGGCGTTAGATTTTGTGAAAAAAACAACAGCCGCGGGCGGAGTTGTTCTTTTTGTCGGTTCAAAAGAGCAGGCCAAAGAAATTGTGAAGCGCTACGCCAAAGACGCCGGCATGCCTTATGTCACGACTCGTTGGCTTGGCGGAACTTTCACAAATTTTAAAACCATCAAGAGCGTGACCGACAGATTTACTGATTTGAAAAGTAAAACAGCGACAGGCGGACTTGCCAAGTACACCAAAAAAGAGCAGCTTAATTTCCAGAAAGAAATTGTGAAATTAGAAGAATTGGTCGGTGGCATTGAAACTTTAAATAAACTTCCGGAAGCGATTTTTGTCGTTGATGTCAGGGCGGAAAAAACCGCAGTGGCTGAAGCGAGAAAGAAAAAAGTTCCGGTCGTAGCGCTTTGCGACACAAATATCAATCCTGACGATGTTGACTATCCAGTTCCTTCAAACGACGACGCAGTGAAAGCCATTGAAATAATGGTTGGACTTTTCGCCGCGGCAGTAAAAGAAGGCAAGGCGGAATATGAAAGTAAAAAATTGGTTGCTCCCGTTCCTGCTCCTGCTTCTACTCCGGAAAAGCCAACTGCGCCAGCAGTAGTAGAAGAAAAAAAATAATTATTTGAGTAATTAGTAATTGGTAATTAGTAATTGGTAATTTTTGATACGATTATACTCGTTACCCGTTACGCGTTACTCGTTACTTTCAAAAATATGGCAGTAGATTCAAAGTTAGTCGTTCAATTAAGAGAACAAACCGGCGCGGGGATTGTTGAATGCAAAAATGCGCTGGATGAATCAGGTGGAGATATTGAAAAAGCAATTGAAATTTTAAGGAAAAAGGGTGAAATAAAAGCCGCGAAAAAATCAGCTGAACGTGAAACCAAAGAAGGTTTGATCCATGCTTATGTTCATGCAAACGGCAAAGTCGGAGCGATGATTGAAGTCAGTTGCGAAACAGATTTTGTGGCGCGGAATGAAGAATTTCAGGCGTTAGTTCATGATATTGCCATGCAGGTCGCGGCGACAAATCCACTGTATGTTAAACCAGAAGACGTTCCAGAAGAAGTGGTTGCCAAAGAAAAACAAATGAATCTTCTGGAATTTCAAGGGCAGGAAAAACCGCCGGCCATGATCGAAAAAATTCTTGAAGGAAAATTAGAAAAATATTTTGAAGATGTTTGTCTTACCAAGCAGCCGTTCGTTAAAGACGAGGATGTGACAATTGAAGAATTGGTAAATCAAAAAATTGCCAAGATCGGAGAGAAGATAGAAATAAAAAGATTTGTTAGATTTCAAATATAAGTTGCCATGAAAATTGCTGAGATCCAATTTACACCCTGGGGAAGAATCTACGATTTTGATGCAGGGGAAGCTAATCTTTCGGTGGGTGATTTTGTGGTAGTAAAAACAGATCTGGGCGTGGAAATAGGCAGGGTGGTCGGGACAAAAGAGATTAATGCAAAAGAAATTGAAGCGGCCAAACTTGAAATCAAACCAATCTTCAGAAAAGCCAATACGGCAGATCTCGCAAAATTTGAAGAAAAAGAAAGCCAGAAGACGGAAGCACTTACGGTCTGCAAACAATTGGTTAAAAAATATAATTTGCCGATAAAATTAATCGACGCTCACTTTTCTTTTGACGGTGGGCGTCTTACTTTTGCTTTCGTGGCCGACGGGCGAGTGGATTTTCGTGATTTGGTGAAAGATTTGACTAAAACTTTTCAAAAATCAATTCGTCTTCAACAATTGGGAATTCGCGATGAAGCAAAAATTTCCGGCGATGTCGGCGCTTGCGGCCGGAATCTTTGTTGCCAAAAATTTAAAAAAGATTTAGGAAATATTTCTTCGGATTTGGCTGATCTGCAACAAATCGCACATCGCGGCTCAGATCGTTTGACTGGCATTTGCGGCCGGTTGATGTGTTGTTTGGCATATGAACAAAAAAATTATGAGGAGGCGGCGAAAAAACTTCCGCCCGTCGGTACAAATGTCCGGACCGACCGCGGTCGGGGAAAGGTAATCGGTTGGCATACCCTAAAACAGTCAGTTGATGTAAGATTAGAAGAGGGGAGTGTGATAGAAGTACAAATTAAGAAGTAGGGAGTACGATTTAGTTAGCGCTGTTTGCGAACCTGACCCCAAAAGAGAATTTCTAATATCTAATTTCTAATGTCTAATAAAATTTCAAAATCCAAATGTCAAAATTGGAAATTGGGCATTAGACATTTATTAGAAATTAGGATTTAGAAATTAGAAATTTGAGAAAAATTATTTTAAATAAACTTAATATTTTAATTTTGTAGGAGGTCTTATGAAAACAAAAGTCACAATCAATGGCTTCGGCCGCATCGGCCGTCAGTTTTTTGCCATTGCCAAAGATCATCCGAGTCTTGATATCGTCGCAGTAAATGATTTAACCGATCCGGCGACCTTGGCGCATCTTTACAAATATGATTCGGTCTATGGAGTTCATCCGGGAAAAGTTTCGGCCGGAAAAGATTTTATTCAGGTTGATGGAGAAAAAATAAAAATTTTTGCAGAAAAAGATCCGGCGGCATTGCCGTGGAAAAGTCTGGGAGTTGATGTTGTTGTTGAATCAACCGGAGTTTTTACAAAATATGAAGGAGCGAGTTTGCATCTGAAAGCCGGCGCCAAGAAAGTTGTGATTTCCGCTCCGGCGAAAAGTGAAGAAATTCCAATGTTTGTCATTGGCTGCAATGAAAAAAAGTATAATCCTAAAAAAGATCATGTTGTCTCCATGGCTTCCTGCACGACAAATGCCATGGCCCCGATTGCGAAAGTTTTAAATGACAAGTTCAAAATTTTAAAAGGCACGATGACAACCTGTCACAGCTATACGAACGATCAGCGATTGCTTGATTTGCCGCATAAAGATTTGCGCCGAGCCAGAGCCGCCGCGCTTTCTATGATTCCGACCACAACCGGTGCGGCCAAAGCAGTGGAAAAAGTTCTACCAGTACTTAAGGGAAAATTAGATGGCTTGGCGATTCGCGTTCCCACGCCGTCTGTTTCACTTTTAGATTTTGCTCTGGTGGTTGGAAAAAATACAACAGCTGAAGCAGTTAACAAGGCTTTGTCTGACGCGGCAAAAGAAGATTTAAAAGGAATTTTGGGTGTGACAAAATTACCGCTCGTTTCTGTTGATTATAAAAAAATGGAACTTTCCGCCATGGTTGACGCGGAGCTGACTAAAGTTATCGGCGGGAATTTGATTAAAGTTATCGCTTGGTATGATAATGAATGG
>JAHIRI010000047.1 GCA_018818855.1 Patescibacteria group bacterium | reverse complement strand
CGAGCGCTTTTTTTGGTCCTTTTTGTTTAATCTCTTCGGCAAATTCTTGACGTTTTTTTTCGTCAGACAATTCGATCGCTTTGGCAAGAATGTCGGCTTGTTGTTCGGTTATTATTAAACCTTGAAGTGAAATCGGATCTTTTATTTTTATGCCATCTATTTTTGTAGTGGAAAGATCAATGCCAGCCAAATCGCAACCGATAATTTCCGCCTCGCTTAAATCCGCGCCGGGGAAAAGCGCTTCATAGCCAGAGCCGCCACCAAAATCAATGTTGTTCCATCTTGTTTTTCTAAAATTTCCTCCACCGCCGTTAAAATTATAATATTCGCCCGAATCCGTTGCTTCCGGTCGTTCGCCAGATCCTTTTAATTTTGCGTGGCGGTTGCGTCTAGAAGTTAAATCTTCCGTAAATCCAAAAGTCGCTTCTTCTGCTTCAACCCGGCCGAAAATAGTTTCCGGTCCGTAGTCGCCAATCACGGCATCAGTAAAATCAGCACGCCGGAGATTTGCCGGTACTTCAATGGTTTTGCCGTTTTCTCCTTGTTTTTCTCCGTAAAAACACGCGCCACGGATATCCGACCCGCGAAAACTTTCTCCTTCAAAATCAAGTCCGGCTAAATCAAGATCTTTCATGTCTAATTTTTCCAGATTTTCTCCGCGCGCGAGCCGGGCCTCAACTTCTTCACGAGTTATTTTCCGCGGATTTTCTGGAACAGGTTCGGGAGGAAAGTTTTGTTTAAATTCAGGCATAAATGTTGACAAAAGGGTTATTAAGTAGTAATTTGTGTGGAGGAGGAAAACATGGCAACACAAGGGCTTGTGACAATACGATCCCAGGGAAGGGTCGTGATGAAAGTCGTTGCCGGCTGCGAAGGGAGGTTCGCGAAAGAGGTTGCCGAGAGGCTGCGAGCTACCTGGCCAGTTGATTTCAAAACGGCGCACGAGATCGCTCGACAAATCGGTTTCGGATGTGAGAACTGCTTGACGGTAGTGACAGAAGAAGGCATCTTGCTTGGCGGGGAAAGAAAACCGCTACCTTCTCTTTATCGCGAAACGTTCCAGAGAGCCGATTTCAATCCTAGGTGGAGGGAGGGGTTTGCCGACTTCATTGAGATCATTGATCTCTGAGGCGGTAGGTAGAAGAGTACAAATCATCGCGCGGGAAGATTAACAAGTCAACCCGCGTTTTTTTATATTTTTAAATTTTTATATTTTTCTGCTTGTCGTTCAAGATCATCAAGATGAAATTTTATTATTTTTTTCAAATCAGCAAATTCTGGCCGCGCATCATCCGCATATTTTTTCCATGATTCGTCGGACTTTTTTACTTTAACATTTTTTTCGTAAGTAAAATTGTCTCCCCGTTTTTTAATTTTATATCCGCCGCCGGGCTGTATTCCGCCAAGCGAGACTTCTCCCAATTCCCGTTCAATTGTAGCTCCGCTTACCGGTTTTATAAAAATCATATATTCAAGAATATCAGTCCCCGCAATCGGAATTGGTCCGCCTAGAGTTTTTTGAAACTCGTCTTTTTTTATATCAAAAATTTTTAACGCAGTATCAATCGCGAAGGCATTTTCAACTATAGGAAAACCTGGAAGATTTAATTTGACCATTTCTTGGACCAAGTCCACATTTTTTCCGTCCCCAGCCGTAATTTCCAATTTTGTGAGTTTGCTGTTTTCGTTCAGAAAACGCAACTCTTCTTCTTTTTCTATTTCTTTTTCCAAGTCCCTATTTTTTGATATTTTTTTTGGTCTCTTTTTTAAAATAGAATAAATCAATCCGCCGAGCGCGGCCAAGATTAAAACGATGATAGCAGCGGTTAAATCAGCAGGCAAAGCCTCACCAACTTTTTTTTCTGTGGTAGTCGGCGCGGTTGAGGTTGGCGTGCTGTTTGTGGCGGGAGCAGTGGGGAAGGGAACAGTTACTGATGGAACCGAGCTCGGAGTTGGTGTCGCGCTCACGGGTAAAACGCTTTTATTCTCATTACCGTTTCTATCTACCGAGTTCACGGCAAAATAATATTTTGTTCCGTTAGTGAGGTCCCTTACTTGAAACGCGACGGTCGTTTGGTCGGAAATTGTCCAGTTTGGGCTAACACCGGTTAAGTTTGTAAATTCGATTTCATTCCAATAAATTGCATAATAGGCAAAGTCTCCTACATCGCTTTCAACCCAGGCAAGATCTATTTTTCCATCCAGGGCGTCGGTCGCTGTAAGCCCGAGAAGCGGCGGCGGCGTTGTGTTATTTATGGCAAAACCTTGTTTGAAAGTTCCAGTTATTTGATTCGGATTTGTCACGATTACATCACGTATGAGAATTGGCGCGTCG
>JAHIRI010000046.1 GCA_018818855.1 Patescibacteria group bacterium | reverse complement strand
TTTTGAGCAATTTCATGCGGTGGATAGCTGTGGCCGATTTGGGTAAGATATAATTTTTTAACGTGAAATTTTTTAGATAAATTAATTGCTTGTTCAACTGACAGATGCCATGGCATTTTTTTATCGAGCCACATAGCGCCGTCTAAAAATAATACGCCAGCATTTTCAAAATATTTTTCTGATGATTTAGGAATAGAACTAACGTCAGAAGCGTAGACCAACGGACCAAGTTTAAATCCCAAAGTAGGAAATATTTTTTCTCGAAGAGCGTGTTTTACACGGAAAGGTGTAATTGTTAAATTATAAATTTTTAATGAATGTGCAGGCTTTATGATTTGGTTTGGCGGGATTTTCCCATAAACTCGCTTAACATATTTTAGAGTTTGTTTTTCAGCCAAAATTTTTAACGCGTCATCTGGGGGCATTAATTTTTGCAAGCCGCCAACCGCGTCGGCGTGCCCATGGGTCAGAAACACCGCGTCCGCCGCGCCGATTCCTTCTTTTTTTATTTGTTTTTCAAAATCCGGACCGCAATCGATTAATATATTTTTGTTATGCCACTTCAAAACAATCGAACTTCTCGTTCGTCGGCTTTTGCTTCTTGGTTTTCGCGCGTCAAGGCAGGTGGGGCAACGGCAGTCCGTTCGAGGAATCGCCTCCGACGGCCCGCTGCCCAAAACGATAAGTTTGATTGACATAGGTCTTAAATCATTATATCATAATTTATAACTTGGGCCGTTAGCTTAGTGGTAGAGCTTCCGGTTTGCATCCGGAGGACGGGAGTTCGATTCTCCCACGGTCCATTTGACAAAAAAATTCCGCCGAGGAGGCGGTTTTTGTTATCCCTTGACCTTGTATAGTTTTTTTCTACGCGGCGAGGTAAAATATAACAACATGAAAAAAATTATTTTGATTATTTTAGTAATATTTATTTTTGGCCTTGGCACATGGTTTGCGGTGTATGGGCTGTCTTCGTATCGGGCGCAGTCGGCGGAACGGGAAAAAACAGAATTTTTAAATAAAGAAATTGAGCAACTTCTTGATGCGCGTCGTAGCGACGCAGAAAAAATCGAGACAGCCGATCCGTTTGGCGAGGACGGGGTGGCGCGCGTTCTTTTGGTTGGACTTGATCGACGAACAGGGGACACCAAGGGTCATTGTGACGCGATACAGCTTGTTACGATTGATAAAAAAAATCAGAAAGTTACTATTACTGCCGTGCCGCGAGGGACATATTCGCCATTGCCGCCGGGCGAGAAACATTTGCCAACAGATTATTATGTTTCAAAATCATGCGAGGTCGGCGGACTTGATTATGGCATCGGGCAGATAGAAAAAATTCTTGGGGTAAAATCGGATTATCTCGTCGTCGTTGGGTTTTCCGAAGCGCTTGGGATTTTTAGATATCTTGATCTTCCGGCCACAGAGACATTAGAGTGGCTCCGCCATCGTCAGGGGTATGCGATCGGCGAACCGCAGCGGGCGCATAACCATTCTACTTTTATAAAACAGATGATGATAAAGTTTGTGCCTGAGGAAAGCTCGGTAATTGATAAGGCGCTGCAATATATTATTTATAAAACTGTACAAACCGATTTGTCTTTTTCAGAAGCGCGGGCAATAGTTGACGCGCTTTCCGCGATGGATTTAAAAAATTATACGGAACGAATTAGTCTTTTTATGAAACCGGCGTACGCGGTGCAGGATATTCCTTACGCGGAAGAATATCTTGGTGAATATCTTGATAAAATGATAAAACCGCTTAAAGACATTCTTCCCGGAGATGCTTATTCGGGATTATCTGAAGAAGAAGTCCAGACGAAACTATTGGAAATTATTAATGAAAAAAAAGAAGATCCGGAATTTATTTCGTGGGCATTTGAAAATAATCTTTGGCTCCAGATAGAAGATAAAGATAAGCGGCTCGCGACACAGTACGACATAATTTCAGAATATATCTTATCGCTTTCTGAAAAAACGGAGCGTGAAAATATTCTTGCTGATTATATTTTGGAAATGGAAAACTACGGGGAAGATGAATGGGCGGAAAAAGGAAAAGATCTGCTCGTGGAAGAAATCGACTGGTAAAATTATTTTGGTTGGTAAAATTTTAATAATAAAAAATCAGCTTAATTTTCCGGGGCTGATTTTATATTTAAATTTTGGTATAATAACTTTATATGACTCTTGTAATCTTAGTTTTAATCGCCACCTTTCTTTCAACTTTTTTAGCGATGGTCTTTGTCGGTCATTTTTTTATTTATTATTCAATAAAAAAACTTTTCGGATTGGAAGAGAATAATCGAAGAAAAAAACAGGTGGGCACCGCTTTGTTTTTAGGGGCGATTAGTTTTGCCGCGGCCACAGTTCTCGCTCACTGGAGCCAAAATGTCGTGACTAAGAATTTTTATTTGCTCGCCGGATTATGGCTCGGTTTAGCTTTGAATTTGGATATAGCATTTTGCCTCGGATGGATTTTGGTCGGAGCGGGAAAAATGTTGAAAAAGAAATTAAATTTAAAAATCATTGGTGGTTTAGCAATCATTGTCGCCGTGATTTTTTCCGGCTACGGAGTTTGGAGCGCGTACCATCCTCGGATTAAGGAAATTACGGTGAACATAAAAAATTTGCCCGCCGTCTGGCAAGGGAAAAAGGCGATTCAAATTTCTGACGTTCATCTCGGACATGTTTTTGACCAGGGATTTTTACAGGAAGCGGTTGATAAAATCAATTTGATAAATCCGGAAATTGTTTTTATTACCGGAGATCTTCTTGATGGAATGGATGGAGAAAATTTAACCAGAGATGTTTTGCCACTGAATAATTTAAAAGCTCCGAGCGGAACATATTTTGTGACAGGAAATCACGAAACATATTTTGGTCTTGAAAAAACATATAATACTTTGACTACGACAAAGGTAGAAATTTTAAATGATGCATTAGTGGATTTAGATGGTTTACAAATTGTTGGCATCGGCTTTCCTGAGGGAAGTGAAACTAAAGATGTGGAAGCGGCAGTGCTCGGGATTAAAAATTTTAATCCTGAAGAACCGTCGATTTTCCTTTATCATAGTCCGCTCGAAGCTGGCGGAGCAAAACGGGCCGGGGCTAATTTGATGCTTTCCGGCCATACGCACGCGGGTCAGATGTTTCCTTTTGATATTTTAACTAAAATAATTTTTCGCGGTGAAAATTACGGCCTCCATAAGGACGGCGATTTTACCCTTTATACTTCAAGCGGGCTTGGAACATGGGGCCCGACAATGCGGACATTTGCCCGGCCGGAAATCGTGGTGATAACGTTTGAAAATAAATTGAATTAAGTTATCAGCAGGGGGCTGTTCTTTTTCTTTAAATTTTTTTGGCATACTATATTAATAATACCTAAAGGAAGCTCGGCAAACGGCGGGCTTTTTTGTTTTTATCTTGACAAATTTTTTTTGGGGTGGTAATTTGTTGGTATTGTGTTTCGAGGGGTTTTCTTTGGGGGTAAGGAAAGGGAGGACCGGGAGAAATGGCAAAGAGGAACGGTTCGGCGATACTGGCAAGGAGGATCGCGAGGGCAGAGGCCGAAGAACTTCCGTTCGAGCCGGCGGCGAGGGTGGCGCACATCCACGAGGAGTGCGGCGGCATGGGTTGCAGGGTCTGCGACAACGTGGGCGTTTGGCCCGTGGCGGTCGGCAAGGACGCGTTCTTGCCCAGGCCGAAGGGCGAGATCCCTCATTGGATGAGCGACCAGTCGTCGGCCGCCGCGCAGGAGGGGTCGATCGAGAGACAGACGCTGCGGCCGCGCATGGACTAGGCCGAGCCAATTCCGGGAGGAGGGCGTGTTCAAGAGGCCATGTGAACATTGCCACGAGACGGGCAACTGCAGTTGCTCGATCTGCGGGCGCGGAGGAAGATCCGGACGCTGTACCGTCTGTTGCGGCAAACGCGTCTTGGAGC
>JAHIRI010000045.1 GCA_018818855.1 Patescibacteria group bacterium | reverse complement strand
TCTGTTTATGTTTTAGATGAACCGCAAAAAATAAAAAGTTTAGACGAACTGGATCCAAAAAAATACGGCATTTTGGTAAAATCAGAAACGGGAAAATCCGGGTTGCTCTTGCCCGATCTTCCGGGAATAAATACAAAAGAAGAACAAATGAAAGCGGTTTGCCATAAAACTGGCATAAATTTATCCAAAGAAGAAATTACAATTTTCAAATTTGGTGCTACAAAATATGATTTCTAGATATGTTTGTTGAAGTTATTCCTCTGGCCCGTTTGCCAAAAAATCTTTTTTCCTTTGATTATGCAGTCCCAGAAAATTTTTTGGGACAAATTAAAATTGGCCAAATTGTAAAAATTCCTTTTCACGGAAAAAAAATTCACGGAATTATCATTGCCATAAAAAAACAACCAGCCGAAATTAAAACTGCAATTAAACCTTTATTGAAAATAATTGACGCCGAAGAAAATTTAGATAAAAACCACCTGGAACTTCTGCGATGGCTTACGGATTTTTATCTTTCTTCCCCCACCCTTATTTTAAAAACCTTTCTCCCCTCTCCCCCGCAAAGAACAAGTAATTTTAAAATCTCTCTTAAATCACAGCCAATTTCATTCGGCGTTGCAAAAATTGATTTGGAAGAAATTAAAAATATAGTTAAACGAATACTTTTTTCGAAAAAGCATAACTTTCTTTTTCATTATAAAAATAACAAAAATAAAATTGCCGTTTTTTTAAAGTGTGTTGAAAAAATACTTTCAGAGAATAAAACTGTTCTCATTCTTCTTCCGCAAGTGAGTGACGTTTTGGAAACTTCCTCATACTTTTTAAATTTCTTTCCGGAAAAGATTTCCTTGCTCCATGGAGAATTATCCAAAACAGAATATTGGCAAGAATGGCAAAAAATAAAAAAGGGCCAAGCTAAAATCACGATTGGCACGCGATCTGCACTTTTCGCTCCGCTTAAAAATCTTGGACTGATTATTATTGATAATGAAGAAGCATCTGATTTTAAACAATCTGATCAAAATCCTCGCTACGACGCGCGAGCTGCCGTACTTAAACTTGGGGAAATCACTGGCGCGAAAGTAATTTTAGCAAGCCAGGCGCCGCGGCCGGAAACGTATTTTATCTCACAAAATAATTCTGACTTTGAATATTTTTCACCCCAATCCCCCGCGCCTTCATCCCCCGCGCTTATTGATATGAACAATGAAATAAAAAATAAAAATCTTTCTGCCATAAGCGAAAAGATGAAAGAAAAAATAGATGAAACTCTTTCTAAAAAACAAAAAGTAATTTTACTCTTAAATCGCCGCGGGTCAGGAACGGTTATTTTATGCCGCGACTGCGATCATGTTTTTAAATGTAAAACTTGCGAAACCCCTCTTACCTGCCATGAAGCAGAGTGCGCCTTACCCAGCAAATTTATCTGTCATAATTGTGGCGCGGAAGAATCAACAAAACTTTCTTGCCCAAAATGCCGCGGCACGAACATTAAATATTTTGGTGTGGGTACGCAAACCGTGGAAAAAGAAATTAAAAAAATATTTCCTAAAACAAAAATTTTAAGGATAGATAAAGACGCCCCGCCAGAGAAAATCCACCATCAACTAGCTGATGCAGATGTTTTTATCGGCACACAATTTTTCATTAAAAATTTTTTAACAAAGATTAAACCCATCGGGCTGGTTGGGGTTGTTTCCGCCGATACCCTAATTTATCGTCCGGATTTTCATTCTGGAGAAAAAATTTTTTCTTGGCTTACCGATATTATTAATTTTGCCCACGGCGTAAAAAGCCCAATCTTGATTCAGACTTTCTTCCCAAATAATTTTATTATTGCCGCCGCGGCCGAAGAAAAACCAGAAAATTTTTATTTTGAGGAACTTGATAACCGCCAAATGTTAAACTATCCGCCGTTCGGGAAATTAATAAAACTTGTCTATAGTGACGTTGATGATAAAAAATGCACGGACGAAGCAACAAAACTTAGTAAATTATTGGAAAACAATTTTAACGAAAAAACCGATATTATTTTTGACCCCAAGCCAAAAAGAGAGAAAAGAAAATTTTTCTCAAAAATTATCATTAAATTTCGGGAAAATAGTACTTCTGTCATAAAAGAATTTTTGAAGAAAAATGTCCCCGATTCCTGGACTATTGACATTGACCCCGAAAACATACTATAATATATCATTATGATTTTACCCATTATTACAATTCTAAACCCTATTCTTCGTCAACGCGCAAAAGAATTGAGCTTGGAAGAAATTAAGACCCCGGCTATTCAGAAATTGATTGTTGATATGAAAGAGACGGTTATACCTGCCGGCGGCGTGGGATTGGCCGCCCCGCAGGTCGGAGTTTCTATCAGGTTAGTTATAATTGCAATTCAAGATAAAAAGATAGCCTTAATAAATCCAGAAATTATTAATTTTTCTTGGCGCAAAGAAATCGCCGAGGAAGGTTGTCTTTCAGTACCGGGAAAATGGGGAGCAGTAAAAAGATCAAAAACTGTTAGTGTAAAAGCGCAAAATGAAAATGGCGAGGTTATAAAATTTAAGGCAAGAGATCTTTTTGCCCGCGTTATCCAGCACGAAATTGATCATCTAAACGGTGTACTTTTTATTGATCGGTCAAAAAGAGTTATTGAAGAAGAAGCACAAAAAATTTAGTTTAAAAATTATGGATTATAAGATATTATTTGCCGGCAGTGGAGAATTCGGAGCGACAATTTTGGAAAAATTAGCCGGATCAAAATTCCGTCCTTTGGCTGTAATAACCCAACCCGATAAACCAATCGGCCGGAAACAAATCCCTTCTCCCTCCAGGGCTAAAAAAATTGCTCTGGAATTTGGTTTAGAAACGCTTGAACCAAAAAGCTTAAAGAGTAATGAGGCGGAAGAAATAATAAAAAAATACGAGCCGGATTTAATCGTTGTTGCCGATTATGGAAAAATAATCCCAAAAAATATTTTAGATATTCCAAAATTCGGTGCGATAAATATTCATCCTTCTTCTCTCCCCCGCCACCGCGGAGCCACACCAATTCAACATACAATTTTGGAAGGTGACAAAGAAACCGGCGTGACAATAATTTTAATGGATGAACAAGTTGACCATGGAAAAATATTAAACCAAAAATCCGGAATCAAAATTCAAAATTTAGGTTATATTGAATTATTAAAAAATCTAGCTGAGGTGGGCGGAGATTTAATTTTAGAAACCATTCCGCCGTGGCTAGCGGGCGAAATTAAACCCGTAACGCAGGACGAATCTCGCGCGACGTACACAAAAATTTTAACTCGCGAAAACGGAAAAATTAATTGGCAAAAATCTGCGGAAGAAATTAATCGTCAGGTCAAGGCATTTGAGGGATGGCCAGGAGCTTGGTGTGTGTGGCCGGAGGAAAATAAAAAATTAAAAATTTTAAGCGCCGAAATTTCTAAACAAAATCTATATGATCACGCTGGTCAAGTCTCAGTTTCGCCCGACGGAGAAATGTTAATTACTACCCGGGAAGGCGCTTTAAAAATAAATGAATTGCAGTTGGAAGGAAAAGCCAAGATAACCGGTCAAGAATTTTTGCGCGGTTATCCAAAAATCGTAGAGTCCATTCTATCTTAAAATTTATATAACACAAAACCAGCCGAATTAACGACTGGTTTTGTTACTTATCTCTTATCTTGCAAAATTAGCTCTTCGCTTTTTGTTGCATTCAAAGCAATAAATTGGTCGATCAGCGGCTGGCTTAAAAGGAAGCTCGGTGATCGGGGTGCCACAGTCAGCACATTTGAGGTTCATGTCAGCGACATTGAACATCTGGCGCGGAGGTCTGGGGCCAAAGCCTTGATTATCAAAGGCCATAAGTTACTTGAAGTCTCGGTCATTTTAACTTATGACCTCTTGATATTATCTTAAGGATCTATCGTTAAAATTGTCCTACTCTTCTTCTTGTCCCTGCTTAAACAGGGACTTATTGAATTATGTCTATATTATACACTATTTATTAAATTTGTCAACCCC
>JAHIRI010000044.1 GCA_018818855.1 Patescibacteria group bacterium | reverse complement strand
CGGGCTGTCTTGAGGTAACAACCACACCAACTCCGCACTCTTCCTGGAAAGTTCCCTGGATTCATTCTCTTTTTGAAAACGCTCCGTCGGTCGCCTCTGGGGTTTTGGCGGCGCTACAAGCGCGGGGAGACAAAAAAACAACAGTTGCTGTTTTTGCCGGGGATGGTTCAACTTTTGATATCGGCTTTGGCGCGCTCTCCGGTCTTTGGACGCGGCATGAAAATATTATTTATATTTGTTTTGACAACGAAGCCTACATGAACACCGGCAATCAATATTCCGGCTCAACTCCCTTCGGCGCGGCAACAACCACTACTCCCAATACAATCGCGCTTGGCAATGAATTTATAAAAAAAGATTTACCCGCGATTGCCGCCGCGCATGGCGTTCCCTATATTGCCACCTCCACTATTGGTTTCCCCGAAGATATCACGGCGAAAATAAAAAAGGCCATGACTTTTTCCGGCCCAAAATATATTCAGATATTAGTTGGCTGCGTTCCTGGCTGGGGTTACGAATCAGAATTAACAGTTTCGCTTGGCAAGCTGGCCCAAAAATCCGGCCACTATCCGGTCTTTGAAATGGTAGATGGAAAAATTAAAAATGTTATGAAAATACCGCAGAAGCCAGCAATGGTTGAAGAATATTTAAAACCGCAAAAAAGATTTGCTCACTTATTTAAAACTGATAATGGTAAAAAGCGAATTGCCACATTACAAAAAATGGCGGAAGAAAGCATAATCAAATATCAGTTGAAATAGCGACATAAACCGCAATACTTAACCCGCAATTAATCAGGCCTTAAGCCTGATTTTTTATCCCCAAATAAAGGCGCTTGACCTTTTCTACCACTTGATGTATACTAACTTTTAATAAATTAAAAAATCCAGATATTATGCCAAATAAAATTTCCATCAGCGGCGCGCGCGTCCACAATTTAAAAAATGTTAATGTAGAAATTCCTAAAAATAAATTTGTTGTTATCACCGGCCTCTCCGGCTCGGGAAAATCATCTTTAGCTTTTGACACAATCTATGCCGAAGGCCAACGCCGTTATGCCGAAAGTCTTTCCTCTTACGCCCGACAATTTTTAGGCGTGATGGACAAACCAGCGGTTGACGAAATCACCGGACTCTCTCCGACGATTGCCATTGACCAACGCACCGTTTCCCATAATCCTCGCTCCACGGTCGGAACAATCACGGAAATTTACGACTACCTTCGACTCCTCTATTCCACTGCCGGCGTTCCACACTGTCCAAACTGTGGCGTCCCTCTCGTAAAACAAACCTCAAAACAAATTTCGGAAAAAATTACTACGCTTTTTCCCGGCAAAGAAATTATCATAATTGCTCCCCTGAAAGACGGCCAAAATAACTTAAGACGCACTCTGGAAAAAATAGAAAAATCCGGATATTCCCGCGTCAGAATTGACGGAGTTATTTATGATCTCGCGGCGATAAAAAATCAAAACTTCGGAGATAAAAAAATAAATTTAGAAGTTGTAATTGATAGAATTGTAGTTAACTCCAACCAAAAACAATTATCTAATATGGTTGATATAGCCCTAGAGCTCGGCGATGGCGTAGTTATTGTTTTTGAACCATCCGCAGAACGCGATTTGGTTTTCAGCCAAATTTTTATTTGTCCAAAATGCGGCTATGAACTAAAAGAACTTGAACTTAGAAGCTTTTCTTTTAACAGTCCCTACGGCGCCTGCCCAACTTGCTCCGGGCTTGGCACAACTTCAAAAATCGATCCATCGCTCGTTATTCCTAATCCTCGGCTAACCTTGGCCCAAGGCGCCATCAAACCTTGGATAAAAATTTCCGGCGGTGCGTCTTCACAATTAAAACTTCTGGGGTTTTACGCACCAAAACACGGCTTCTCCCTTGATACGCCGATAAAAGATTTTAAAAAAGAACAATTAAACTACGTGCTCTACGGCATACCCGAAACAGACTATGAAGGAGCTATCCCAAATCTTGAAAAAAAATATAAGGAAACTGATTCCGATTATGTCAGAAAAGAAATTGAAAATTATATGCGGACAGACGTTTGTCCGAGCTGCCACGGAGCGCGGTTAAAGCCGGAAGTACTGGCCGTGACTTTCAAGGGAAAATCTATTGCCATACTTTCGGCAATGTCCATATCTGAAATGGAAAATTTTCTCTCGGAAATATCCGCCACAACCGAACATAAGCCATCTAAAAAAAATCCTCACAAATCATCTACCAATCCGCTCTCTGTCCGCGATTTAAAAATCGCCTCGCCTATTGTTAAAGAAATTTTAAATCGAATCAAAAATATTAATAACGTCGGTTTGGGATATTTAACTTTGGACCGAGCCGTAGCTACTCTTTCGGGCGGCGAAGCGCAACGACTCCGTCTAGCCAGCCAAATCGGTTCATCCCTTTCCGGAATTATTTATGTTTTAGACGAACCCTCAATCGGTCTGCACTCGCGCGACAACACAAAACTTATTGAAACATTGCAAAAATTAAAATCTCTTGATAACACGATCATTGTTGTTGAACATGACGAGGCAACAATTCTTGCAGCTGATTATGTTTTAGATATCGGGCCCGGTGCCGGCGAATACGGCGGTGAAATTGTGGGCAAAGGAACCCCAGCAGAAATCAAAAAAAATAAAAAATCATTGACCGGACTTTATCTTTCGGGAAAACAAAAAATTGATGTTCCTAAAAATTATCGTAAAGGCAACGGAAAATTTCTAACCATTGCTGGCGCCACCGAACATAATTTAAAAAATATTGACGTTAAAATTCCTTTGGGAAAATTCGTCTGCGTCACCGGCGTCTCTGGCTCGGGGAAATCAACTTTAATCACGGATATTTTAGGCAAATCTCTGGCTCGCACTTTTTATCACACAAAAGATTTGCCCGGAAAACATAAAGAGATTAAGGGTGTAAATTTTCTGGACAAAATTATCACAATTGACCAATCACCCATTGGCCGGACGCCGCGTTCCAACCCGGCAACGTACACCGGAGTTTTCACTTACATTCGTGATCTCTTCACCCAAAATCAGGAAGCGAAAATGAAAGGATACGATGCAGGAAAATTCAGTTTTAATGTTAAGGGCGGGGGGCGTTGTGAAACTTGTGGCGGCGAAGGAGCTGTAAAAATTGAAATGCAATTTCTCCCCGATGTTTATGTTGAATGCGAAGAATGCCATGGCGCGCGCTACAACGCCGAGGCTCTGGAAATTCATTACAAAGGAAAAAATATCGCCAATATTTTGGAGATGACTGTTCTTGAATCAAGACAATTTTTCAAAGATGTTCCGGCTGTTTATGAAAAACTCCAAATCCTGGCAAATGTCGGTTTGGGCTACATGCGCCTTGGCCAGGCAGCCACTACTCTTTCGGGCGGCGAAGCGCAGAGAATTAAATTAGCCACAGAACTTTCGCGGAGAGCGACCGGCAAAACCCTATATATTTTAGACGAACCAACAACCGGCCTGCATTTTGATGATATTAAAAAACTCCTCGCGGTTTTAAACCAATTGGTTGATAAAGGAAATAGCGTTTTGATTATTGAACATAATCTTGATGTCATAAAATGTGCTGATTGGGTTTTGGATTTGGGACCAGAAGGCGGCGACCAGGGCGGCTATCTTATAGCAGAAGGCACGCCTCGCGATATTGCAAAATCTAAAAAATCTTATACCGGACAATATCTAAAAAAAATGAAAATCTAAACTTATAAATTAAAAAACGCCGTGATCCACACGGTGTTTTTTTATTCTATATTGATTTGCTTCTGTTATTTTGCCGCCACTTCCTTCAAGCGTTTTTTATAACTGCGAAGAAAATAAAGTTTCGCTCTCTTAACCTTGGCCTGTTTCACCGACTCAATTTTAACAATCGTCGGCAAATTAACCGGAAATATTTTTTCTACGCCCACGCCGTTGGAAATTTTTCTCACAGTAATTGTGGCACCCACTCCCTTACTGCCTTTCGCGATAATAATTCCCTCAAAAACCTGAACTCTCTTTCTTTCCTTGGTCTTTGATTTACCTTTCTCTTCGGTCATTTCGATTTCTTTGATCTGCTGATGGACACGAACAGTCTGACCCGGTTTTAATTCGGGCAATTCCGCCTTTTTGATTTCTTCTTTTTGAATTTCCTTTGTTTCTTCCGACATATATATTACTATATTGACCACATTCGCTCGGAAATAAAAATAGCATTTTCATTTCTCTCGCTCACTTGTCAATACTACGTGTTAACGGCGCTCGCTCGGAAATGAAATAAATTTCATTTCTCTCGCTCACTTGTCAATAAAAAAATACCTTTAAAAATGAGATATTTTGCTATTATACTCCCCTTATTTATAATGTCAACCCCATTTAAAGATAAGGGCAATTTATCGCGATGCCGCCCTCAAACTTTTCATTAAAATCTTAAAAACCCTATCTATTGTTTCTTTTAATTTATTCTCCCTATTTACAACAATATAGTCGTATCCCTTTGTATGTTTCAGCCATTTTTTCGTAAAAGGCATTCGTTTTTTTATAACCTCAAGAGAATCCTGCCCCCTTTTTATCAGCCTCTTTTCCAAAGAAGCAAGCGACGGCGGAGAAATGGAGATAGATAAAACTTCTGGCATTTTTTTCTTGATTGTCTCCGCGCCCTGATAATCAACTTTCCAAAGAGCCAAAGTTTTTTTTCTCATTAATCTATTCAGTTCTTTGTGGGCGGCGCCGCGATAATCTCCGTAAACCCTTGCCCATTCCCAGAATTCTTTATTTTTAATCATCTTTTTAAATTTTGGAACAGTAATAAAGTGATATGGCTTACCTTCTCTCTCACCCGCCCTCTTTGCTCTTGTCACTGTTGTAATTACTCTCTCAAATTTTATTTTTTTACCCAACCCTTCAATAACCGAGTCTTCTCCGGCTCCCGACGGTCCGGAAATAATAAAAAAAATAGTTTTCTTAAGTCTTGGTTTAACCATAAATTATTGACAAGTGAGTGAGAGAAATGAAATTTATTTCATTTCCGAGCGAACGCCGTCAACACAGGACTTAACACCCTTTATTTTAGAGTATCTAAAAAGATTTTCAACTCTTCTGGTAAATCACTCTCAAATTCCTTCTGCTCTCCGTTTAAATCAGTAAAAATGACTTTTGAAGCGTGCAAAAATAATCTCGGCAAAAGCAACTCCTTGGTTTTTTTAGATCGATAAAGTTTATCGCCTACCACCGGATACCCGAGAGCAAAAAAGTGAACTCTAATCTGGTGTGTCCGGCCGGTCTTAATTTGTGCCAGAAGCAGTGTAAATTTTTTAAATCTTTTTATAACTTCATATTCAGTAATAGCCATTCGCCCGGCCTCCGACCCAAGCGGCAGTGAGGCAAACCGACCGGAGTTGGCGCGGGCAATGGGAAATTCAATCGTCCCCTCATCTTGCGTTAAAACACCCTCCACTAAAACCTTGTATTCTTTTTTTACGGTTCTTTCTTTAAATTGTTTTTGGAGCAATTCAAGGGCCGCTTCGGTTTTTGCGACAAGGAGCAACCCTGAGGCATTTTTATCCAAACGATGAACAATTCCCGGCCGCGCCGGATCTGGACCGACTTTAGAAATTGCCGGGTATTTTTCTACCAACCAGTCCGCTAGAGTCGCATCACTCTTTTCTCTTTCCGCGGCAACTTCAAGACCAGCTGGTTTATCTATCACCAGAATGTTTTCATCTTCAAAAATAATTTTTGGTTCTTGGTCTAACATTATTTATGATCTGCTAAATATTGATCCAACACTTCAAACCCCTTCTTTTTTCTATCCTTAATCGACTCGTCCTCCGTGCCGACCTGACCCGAAAGCTGCGCTTCACGCAAAACCGTAATTAATTCTCCCACCTTTTTCCCCGGTTTGATTTTAAATTTTTTCATAATTTCATCTCCATTCAAAACCGGCTTTGGTAATCTATTTTTTTCTTTAACTAATGTTCTTAATTCCTCAATTCTCTTTTGCATTGCATAAAAATTTTCCAAATCCGGCTCGCCAACTTCAGGAATCGTCGCCAAAGCGTCGGCAAAAGTCAATTGTAACAAACCTTCCCCGGGAAAATTGGGATTAAAAAAATATTTTTCAATTGTGCTTGGCTTCATATTTTCAATATTTCCCTGCAGCAGCAGCATATGCTTACTGATCATCTGACCAACTTTTTTCGGTTCAACTCTAAGCGCTGAATTTTCCGGCAAACTATCTAATTTTAGCCGACGGCAAATTTCTTCCGCCGCTTCCGCTCCGGCCACATCATGTCCGTCAAAACGGATTCGGTCAGTGCCGTCCCGTTCCGGAGTCTTTAGGGTCAATGGCTTTCCTAAATCATGAAACAAAACAGCCATCACCACTTCCGCGCTTGGCCGCTCCTCGCCAAATTGCTTTTTAAATCTTTCCGAATAAAAATTTGCTAGGGCCATTCTTGTGTGTGTCCAAACATCTCCTTCTGAATGAAAATTCGGGGGTTGCGGACAACCGCGAAGAGAAAATAATTCCGGCATCAATTCATAAAGCGCGCCGCTTCGTTCATACAAATCTAATGCCCGGACCGGATCACGCCAAAAAGCTTTAAGTAATTCTTTTGCCACAGTTTCATAAGGAACCACTCTTTCTTTTTTCCCGGCGCGCACTCTTTCATCATTAATATGTTTCATCATGTCCTGAATAGCAATAAAAGTTTTTCCTTCAATTTCAAAACCAAACTGAGCGGCAAACCGGAGCGCCCGAAGCATTCTGGAATAATCTTCCCCAAATCTTTCTTCGGGATTGCCCACAGCGCGCAATACTTTTGCTTCCAGGTCTTCCAAACCATGAAACGGATCAACTAATTTTCCATTTTTCAAATCCAGAGCCATGGCATTCACTGTAAAATCGCGCCGCGCAAGATCTTCTTCTACTGCCATCGCCGGATCAGATTGGACCTTAAAATCTCGATAACCGCCGCCGGCACCGAGAGAATGTTCCGTCCGCGGCAGGGCAACATCAATCGCTTCTTCCAGTTTTATGTCTGCCGGCATAAATTTATAAACGCCAAAGTTTCTTCCGACCAAAACGACTTCGCCGCGTTCGGATAAAAATTTTTCTAATTCTTCCGCCGGAACATTCCGCACAACAAAATCAAAATCTTTTTGCTTTCCCGTGCCAGAGGCCGCATCGCGCACCGCTCCCCCAACAAGATAAATTTCACTTTTTGGAAAAGTCGCCAACAATTCTTTGGCAAAACCAAGACCGGGTTCCTGCTCTAATTTAGCCCGGAACTCCGTGAGTCTTGTCTCATAAATTGCTGTCCGTTTTTTTTCCATATTTTCTGACATAAACTTTTCCTTCTTTTTTATAATAAATAGCTGACCACATTAAAATCTTATTCCTCGGGTGGGCGCAGATGGACTCTCCTCCTCGGGCGGATGCGCCTTCGGCGCAGAACCATCGACCCCGGCTTTATAGCGGCAACCCTCATTCAAAATAATTAATTTTAGCAGTTGCCGATATATCGATGACAGCCTTATAATCTTATTTCTCAGGTGGGCGCAGATGGACTCGAACCATCGACCCCGGCTTTATAAGAGCCGTGCTCTAACCGACTGAGCTATGCGCCCACCTGAGAATATATTAACTTTGAAAGTCATCGCTATAAGAGCCGTGCTCTAACCGACTGAGCTACACGCCCAATTAAATCCAGCATAACTGAAAACCGTATTTCTTTCAAGCCATTACACTGCAGTGTTTGACAATTTTATTTTCTAATTATAAAATACCCCGATGGCAATTGGGCCATCAAGCAACGGCCATAGCGAGCCGTTCCAAAAAGGAGAATCGCGATGTTCAAGAAACTGACCGTGTTCGTGGGCACCGACGTGAGGAGACTTGCCCAGACCACGGAATTTGTAACATCTCCGGCTTTGCGAACCGCTCTCGCTCTGCCATCGGAGGCCATACGGCTCTGCCAGGACATTCTCGCAGACATCACCCACGTCGGACCGCTGGCCCAAAGCTGTTCTTTCTCCGCTATAACTTTTCTTTTGGGCAGGGCGGTTTTGCGTGCGCACCGGATCGAGGTGATCATCAAATCGTGGTCCTCCATGACAAAGGACACACTACGCGTAGAAATGAGATTCTTCTACGCCAGGAAGAAGACTCCATTCTCTGAATTCAAGGCGACCGTTTTGCCCTCGGGAGAAATCGATCCGGGTGGAGTCGCCTTCGCTGATCTCGAGTGGTGCTGATCTGAACCTCCGCCCGCCTTGTCGGCTTCGGCCGATAGAGCGGTTCCCACACCCCAACCAAGGTGTGGGATTTTTTTACCCCCACACCAAAATTTGGTGTGGGGGTTTATTTTCAAATTACCAATTACTATTTACTAATTACAAATTTTTTTAATTGACTTTTTCCATATTTTAAAATAAACTCTTGTAAAGGTTAGCTTCCCAAAACCATGGAAGGAGGAAGAGGGATGGAAGAGGGAAAACCGGCGAAAGCGCACGGCGATGCTCCGGCCTGGTGGCATCCAAACGGCATAAGGATGCGGCCATTAACAGACTTTCAACACCACTCACTCCTGATATTTAGCGACAGCGCTACTCTAACAATCAGCCCCGACGAAGAATCCTGCGATCGCGACCACTGGCTCATCACCTGGGAAATCCGCCGCCGCTCGCCCTGTAGCGTCAATGGCAAAACCAGGATGTCAACCAAATCGCTTTGCCGCGCTTTCGGCCTCATGGAGGGAACCGCCGACTCCGGCCAGAAACTCCTGCGGCCCTACGGGGCTGATTCGGCAGAAGACGGGTGCTACATCCGCGCCGGAAAATACCTGAACATTCCTCACCCCGGCACAGGGTGCGATGGAGATCCAAATATTTCCATTCTCCTGGACGAGGATATCCAGGAACTCGTGCGCCAACTCCTTGGACTGCCCTGAATTTCCACCCGCCTTTTCGACTTCAATCGAATCGGCGGGATTTTTTTATTTGACACAAAAATAAATTTAGTGTTTTATATATTTTATAAGGAGGGCAACAATGAGCGTTCAAAAAAAGGGGGCGCGGACACCTAAGGATGCTCGGCCGAATAGGCCCGGCTGGTGGAAGTCTCCCACCTTCTACACCTACGGAACCAACCAATGGAATAATGGTGCAGGAAAAATTCGCGTGGAGCTGATTCTCCCCGACGCCGCGAAAGTTAATCTTGGATACTTCCCCTGCGCGATGAAGCCCGAAGAACTCCGTCACCTAGTCGGACTTCGTTTCAAAGAAATTTGGGATCCAAAAACTCGCCGCCGAAGAACGCCAACAACTTAACCCGCCACGCTCGACTCAAATCGACTGGCGGGTTCTATTTTTATTAACTGGCCCGAAATTTTTGATCCGCCTTTAGCGGAGAAAAAATTTAGTTGGTAGTTAATAACCCCTCACTAATTAACACCCTCCCGTTTCTCCAAAATAAAAATATATTTTACAATTTTCTCTACCACCGTAATGTTTGCACAAAAAAATTAGTGCGGGGTTCTCGATTTTCCGAATTTGCTACGCTCATGGAAAATCGGAAGTTATCCACAGTTTTACTATTCTTTTCTTGTTGGCAGCAAAAAAATGTTATATAATTAAATAATGTTTTAAAATTTTATATTTTTTTACATTTTATCTTTTATAAGGGAGGAGGTGAACCAACATGGCAGCCAAAAAGAAAGCCAAAAAGAAAGTCGCAAAAAGAAAACCAGCGAAAAGAAAGCCGGCGAAAAAGAAAAAAGCGACTAAAAAGAAACGAAGATAACGTTTAAAAAACTTCTCCTGCGTGCGCACGGAGAAGTTTTTTTTTATTTGTCATTGCGAGTGCCGAAGGCGCGCGGCAATCTCGAGATTGTCCGCCAGAGGCGGATCTGTCTTTGGCGCGACTTTACCGCCCACTTTTTTCGCTCCTCGCAATGACCTAAAAAAGTTTTTCCTGTTTTATTTTTTCTTTTTCTTTATCATTAAATAATCTCACTGTTCCGTAAACTCCGTCGTATCCCGGATCAATTTTTACTTTACCCTCTCGGTTTCGGCGAATTGCTTCCACAATTTCCGGCAAGGTAATTTTGGCTAATTCTTCATAAGATAAATCCAAGAGCACTTTGAATTCACTGCCGCCCTTACTGATTAAATTTTCATACTCACGCGTCACGGCTTTTGTTTTTTTCCCAAAAACTCCAAGCGCCTCGGCGATCGTATCATCTAATCCAACCAAACTTTTATAATCAACTGCATTCTCCGGCCGCTCTCCTTCCGGACGATCAGCCAATTCATCTACTCTATTCATCACTCCAACCGTCACTGGCCGACCGCAAACAGGACAAATTCCTTTTTTCTTTTTTGTTTCCTCGGGCGTCATCCTAGTTTCGCAAGCACGATGCCCATCATAATGATACATCCCTTCTTCCGGATAAAATTCCACTGTGTATAAAAATTTTTTCTTATCTTTTTCCCGAATGATTCGACAAATTTCATCATAAAAATTTTTCACCCCATCACCAATTTCAAAAACATCTGCCTCGCGTCCGATATTTTCCGGTGAGTGGGCGTCTGAATGAGAAACCAAAGTTATCTTGTCCAAATTTTTCAACCGCCAGTTCATCAGGGGGTCGGACGAAAGTCCGGTTTCTATCGCGTAAATTTTTGGCGCGAGCTCATCAAAACATTCTTCCATTGAATCAAACCCGGATTTGGATCCGAAAATTGCAAACCACGGCGTCCAAGCATGTGCCGGAATTACCATGCATCGTTCATCAATTTCCAAAATAATTTCCAAAAGTTTTTTAGCATCCAATCCCAATATCGGCCGGCCGTCAGAAGCTAATTTCCCGAGTGTTCCCAATTTCTCATTAATTTTTGCTGCAACTTCAAGCGTCGGCGCAAAAATAAGTAAATGCAACCGCCGACACTTCCCACCTTTTGAATAAATACAACTTACTTCAGTGGAAATAAAAAAATAAACCGGCCGTGCGACCTGTTCTTTATCTTCCGCCAATTCATATAAACCGTTCTTCGCCAACTTTAATTTACTTTTTAATTCGGCAAACCATTTTGGATGAGTAAAATCGGCGCAGGAAACAATGTTTACGCCTTTTTTCCGACACCACTCGGCAATCACCTCCGGCACCAAACGCGGCGAACAAGCGCGAGAATATTTTGAATGAATATGTAAATCACTAATGTAGCGCATATTTTAAATTTATTTTTCCATTAACGACTGGGCTAAATTTAATTGCTCTGGCGTATTTACTCCTACAGCTTCTGCCGGATCATCAGTTACAAGAGTTTCAACTTTTTGATTTTCCGAAATTGCCAAATGGACAAGGTCTGTCAGATAAAATTCTCCCTGCGCATTATCACAATTTATTTTTGATAAATTTTCCCAAAGCCAATCTGCTCTAAAACAGAAAAAAGATGGATTGACTTCTGTAATTTTTAGTTGTTCCGGCGTTGCATCTTTTTTTTCTACGATTGCCGCTACTTCTCCTCCGGAATTTCTTACGATGCGCCCGAAATCATAAAATGTTTCCCGCCATTCACTAAAATCTGGAAGGCGAAGCGTCACCATTGTAAGCACGGCCTGATTTTCTTCATGCGCCGCAACCAGTTTTGTTAAAGTTTCCGGGCGTAGAAATGGCGCATCGCCATTTATCACGACAACATTGTCCACTCCGGTCAAATAACTCTCCGCGCAAGAAACCGCATGGGCTGTTCCCAACTGTTCTGCTTGTAAAACATAGCTGCAGCTTGTTCCTAAATATTTTTTAATAACTTCCGTGCCATACCCGATGATAACAACTGGCCGCTTTGTCACTCCAGACTCTAAAACAGACCCGACTACTCTTTGGATCATTGTTGTTCCTCCGACTTCGCGTAAAACTTTGGGCAGACCTACACCCATTCTCTTTCCCTTGCCCGCCGCTAAAATAACAACTTGAGTCATATCGTTTTATCTTAATATACTAAGATAATCTTACCAAAAATACAAAATATTTTCAAGTGTGATT
>JAHIRI010000043.1 GCA_018818855.1 Patescibacteria group bacterium | reverse complement strand
TTAGAAGTAAATTTCATAGTTTTTAAATAATTTTTTATGGTCCCAGTGAGTAAGGTAGGAGATGGTTAACATGTTGTGGCGGGTGGTACAGGTGTGCAAGGTGGAGCGGAAGAGGAAGGCGAGCCGGAAGCAGTAAGTATCCTGTCTACCACAAAGTAAGTAATGGCATAAGCGGCCATAATAATAATTAAACCAATAATTGCCGCTTCCAGGGTTTCTTTGGCCTTGTTGATGCGTTCTTCTTTGCCGCGGCCTGTCATCCAAAGATAACCGGCGTAAATTATTAAAATCGCGGCAACAATTCCTAGAATACTAAGGCCAGTTTTAATTATTCCACCAACGATTTCCGTAACGCTTCTTGGTGCCTCAGTTCCGGTGCCATAAGCTTCACCTCCGACTTCTTTTAATTTATTTAAAGTATCACCAGGCGCAGTAACGGCAGAGGTAATAAGGGGCATAGCTAGGGTGGCAAGCGCCAAGACTGTACAGCAGATAATAAAAAGGTTTTTAAAAGATTTCATAGTAATTATTTTTGAAAATTTAATTTAAAGAGGAGTGCAAACACAATCTTCGGTACGCGGAGCGCAAAGGGATTCGGGGTAGGAATCCCCCGAGCAAGAACATGAAACTTCACCCTCAGCACAAGTAAACCCCCCTCCACCGCCACTAGTAGTAGAAAGAATCCGCTCGGTCACAAAATAAGTAATAGCATAAGCGGCAAAAACAATTGCAAGTCCAATTACTGCCGCCTCAATCAATTTTTTTGCTTTTTCAATTTCTTGTTCATTGCCGCGAGCTATCATCCAGATAAATCCGCCATAAAGCGTAAGGCCCAAAAAAACAACGCCGACAAAGCCAAGCGCGACGGAGATAATCATACTAATCCGGGAATAGATATTTGTGTCTTCGGAAAATCCTGCCGCTTCGCCCGCTGTATCAAGTCCGCCAAAGATTGAAGCAGAAGCTGCTTCGTAAAAAATAAAAAATCCAACAAGCAGTAAAACAAAAACAATTAAGATTTTTTTAAAATTCTTCATCGTGTGGAAAGTAAAGTTTCTGTCACAAAATAAGTAATGGCGTAAGCTGAAAAAACAATGACCATGCCAATCACGGCGTTTGTAATTAAGCTTTTTGCTTTGGTTACGCGCTCCTCGTTGCCAGAAGCAGTCATCCACATTACTCCGCCGACAATCATTAAAATTAAAAAGATTATACCAACCGAACCGAGCGCTCCCATGATAATATTACCAATCAAATTTGGGATAGCTTCTTCGCCGCCGGTTTGAGGAACACCGCCTATGTTTGCCGCCTCATTAAGACCTCCGCGGACGCCGCTTGTATCGCTTGTATCATCAGCCGGTTGGGCGAGGGCGAGGTTTGCGCTAAAAATTATAAAGAGAATCGCCCCAATGTAGATAAGTTTAAAAATTTTTACTTTTTCTATTTTTAAAAACATAATCAGAAGTGAATAATCGAGAATGGGGTGGGGATAAAACCCCACCCCGCTTTTAAATTAGGCCGTAACGTTCATCAAAGTTTTCACAACATAAGAAGCGATTGCCCAGGCCATGACGATAATGACGAGACCGATAATACCGGCTGTCAAAATATTTTTGGCTTGGGTAATTCTTTCCTCATTGCCAGCTGCTGTCATCCACATAAAGCCGCCGTAAAGAACAATGACCACGGCGACGATACCCAAGAAGCCCAACGCCACGTTGATGATTTTCGCGGCCACTTCTCTCGGATCTGAAGCTGTTAAGCCGACTTCGGCATTATTAATGACATTCAGACCTAAGATGTCACCAGTTGTCGCAGAGACCAAAACTGGAGTCAAAAGAGCGAGCACCGTCAAACAAATAAATAGTTTTTTCATTTTCTTCACCCCCTTTCAGGATCCCATTTATAATGGAAGATTATAATTATAATCCAAACGATCTTAGGAGAAAATCCACCAAAGTATAACTTGTAAAAATTACGATCAGTCCGATTGTCGCCCAGATCAAAATATCTTTGCCTTTCTTTATTTTATCAGGACTACCGGCTGAGGTCAACCAAGTAAAGCCGCCGAAGACAAACATCGCAAGCGCCAGAGCGCCAACCAGACCAAGGATTGCTTTAATAATTCGGCCGATAAGCTCTGGTCCAGTCACTTCGCCGATAGGAGATTTGATGTTATAAGTTGGAAAAACTTCTTCCTCGGTTTGGGGTGGGACTTCTTCTTCGCCAGGAGGCGTAAGGCCGCCAAATTTACAAGTTTTTCCTTCTCCGCCCGGGACGGGAGTACAAATATTTGAGTTACATTCAAAATTTTCAGAGCAAACTGATCCACTATCTTTTTTAAATCTGCAACTGCTGGTTGTGGTATCGCAAAAACAAAGAGAAGCACTGCAATCTCCGGCTGTGCCAACACAATCTTCCTGCCGAGAGCAGGGGTCTCTTTCATCGACGCGTACGGGTTCTGCTTCAGGAGTAAAATTATAAGTATAGCCAACGCAACCGATGCGGCATTCTTCACGACGTATGTGATCAGTGATTGCTAAATGACAAAAACATTCTTTCGCGCCAGGGACAGAAGAATTTTCACAAGCTTTTACGGTAAATGGTCTACCATCGGCTTCGTAAGAGGTTGCGCAGGCCGTCGCGCATTCGCTGCAAGCTCCGACAGTAATGGAACTTTCTTCCACACATTCGCAGGCTCCTAATTCTTCCGCCACCGCGCCCCGCGTAGTAATAAATCCGAAGAGAGAGATCGTGAAAAGACAGATAAAAATTTTTCCCCAATTTTTTCTCATTTTAAACTCCCAGGGCAGTTAAAACAAAATCTACTGCCGTGTAACTTGTAAAAATTACGATTAAACCAATCACCGCCCAGATCAAAATATCCTTTCCCTTCTTAACTTTTTCTGGACTACCGGCCGAGGTCAACCAGGTAAATCCGCCGTAGACAAACATCGCAAGCGCCAGAGCGCCGACAACCATTAAAATTGATTTTATAATATTACCGATCAGCCGCGTCGGTGAGGTTACTTCTCCCGTGCCCGAGCCGCCGAGAGGATTTTCTAGCTTTACTTTTTCCGGTGCGCCAGAAGAGCCAGTTTCTGAAGTGCTCGAGGCAGAAACACAATTGATTTGTCCGGCATCAGGGCAGGGGCCAGTACCGCGAGCCTGTCCGGCAGGGCATTCAGGCCCCGTGACGCAAGCGGCTTCTGCTAGTGAAGTTCCAAGAAAAAAAATCCAACTACCCAAAATCAAAACCAGGCAGATGGAAAAAACTAAGTTTCTTTTTATTGAAAATTTTTTCATGTTTTAAACGCCAAAAGCTGAAAGGACAAAATCAACCGCGGCGTAACTTAAAAATATTACTAACATACCAAGGACTGCCCAAACCAAAGTCGTACGAGCAGTTTTTATTCTTTCCGGGCTGCCGCCTGAAGTCATCCAGACAAAGCCTCCCCAGACAAACATAACAAGGGCAATGGCGCCCAAAATTCCCAAAACGGTTTTAATAACCTGACCAAGAATCTGGGTTGGTGAGACCGCGCCGATGGGCGAGGTAAATTCGGCAATAGTGTCGGTAGTAGTAAGAGAACCGGAGCTAGTCGCTGTCGCAGATGCTCCAACCGCAGCCTTACATTTATCCACTTCTATCTGAGCTTTTTCAACTTCAACTGCGAGTTGAGAGCGCAATGTTGTTAATAGATTTGTTTGGCTTAAAATCAACTCGACTTGCGCCGTGCAGTCCTCTATAGAAACGGTGATTCCGCACTCGGACCGTATGCTGTCGTAATATGCCTCATTACGAGCTCTTGTAGCCTCAAAAGTGTCTATTCTATTTTGGAAATCGGTTAGCGTCCGGGTAGCCGGTTCAATGCCGGCGCAGTCGGCTTCCATTCTGCCAAGCAAGGATCGCAATTCTTCTAATGTAGCCGCGGAAACTTTCTGGGGGGAAAACGAAAGTGTCGATAGTATTATCCAGAAGATGCAGAAAATTTTTAAATGGATTTTTTTATTCATATTTTTAAATTATGGAGTTGTACTCTCTCCGGAGGGGGCAGTAGTTTCTTCTCCCGGCGTGTGCCACCAATCTTCTGTGCCAAAAATTTAATATTAAATTTTATTCTTCAAAAGCGCAGCTTCCTCCTTCGATATCAACTAACGCCCCGGCTACAGCAGGCATACCTAATAGTGGGAGGATATCAGAAGGATGATTGTCTCTGGCAGCGATGTTTAAATCTGCACAGTCCGCCTCACTGACACTCAAAGTAAAATCGCAGACAGCGCGATCCGTCTCGCAGGTTGAACAGTAAGAGCTAAGACTGCCGCAGTAATCACCGATGTCAGCAAGTATTCCAGTTGTTAGGGTTCCCGAGCAGTGACAGCCCCCGCCAGTTCCGCTAGCTCCTCCGCTAGGGGGGGGTGTTTCTCCCGAAGGTGTTGGTGTTCCGTCGGAAGGAGCAGTAGTCTCCGCCCCCGGCGTTCGCCACCAATCCTGCGTACCAAATATTTTTACATTGCTAACCGGCGTGCCAGTCAAAGCCGCAATGGCAAAGTTCACAATTATCCAAGCGCCGAGCACTATAGCGACGCCAATCACAGCATTGGTAATAATTTTTTTTCCCTTTTCAATCATTTCTGATTTTCCGCCGGCAAGCAAAAACATCACGCCGCCATAAATAAAGAAAAGTAGGGCGAGCGATCCGACCAAACCCAAAATCATTTTGGTTAAATTGACGCCGAGCAAAATGAAATCATTGAAACCGCATATGGGGTGGCCCGCCATCCCCGTTTGGGTATCGGTCGCGCACGGCGGCAAAAGCGGCGTCGCCGGCCAGGAAGCAAATGTTGGTAGGGCAATGGCTACTCCGAGTCCAATAATTATAATTGTTATTAAGGTTTTGTGTTTTAAAAACATATTTTATAAAATTTCTAATTTCTAATTAACCTAATTTCTAAAAAATTTCCAATTTTTAAATAACCAAAATTATTTTTTATTTTTTGAGTTTATTTGTTATTGAATTAAAAATAAGATTTAACTCTTTCGCCTCTTGCCATAAAATTCTCGCTTCCTCTTTTAGTGTCGCCTCGGTCACCACAATCATTCTTAGCCAATGTTTTGTCTCTCGCGCTTCTTTTTTACAAATACCAATTTTGTGCTTGAAGTCGTCTTTTGATTCGGCATCATCTGCCTCACAATAATTGGCACCAACGCTTGTGCCAGATTTAACTAATTGAGTAATTAATGGAGCTGAGATTGGATTTTTCTGGATTTTCTTTGCAAATTTTATAATGTTCTCACCAAAATTAGCCGTTCTTTCTTCCAAATCATACTTCGGGCTATTGGGCATTTGGATTTTATTAGATCAATTAGAGCAATTAGAATAATTAGAAATTTATCTGATCGTTTGATTAACTCTTCCCTGAGCCAAGCCGATAGCTTCTCTCAAAGTTTGTGTGCCGGCAACTACATTTTCAATCATTTCATTAAAAATTTTTTCCATGGCGGGCGCATCCATTCCTTGATACCAAGATTTTGCTGTTAAAAGTTCTGAAGCAAAAACCGCTAAATCAAGGTCTTCAATTTGGCTTGCCACAAGAGAGCGGAGAGCGGTCGGTTTTTTTGTTTTGGCTAAATATTTTTGTGCGTTCTCGGCTTTAGCAGCAAACTGCAAAAAGTCCCAAGCTTCATTTTGATTTTTAGTTTTTGTGGAAACTGTTTCCACCCAATAATTAGTGAAATTTATTTCCTGATTTCCTTCAATCTGCGGAATTTTGGCGATGGCAAAATTTAATTTTGGAGCGAGGTTTTTGATTTGTGGAATGTGGTAGGAATAACCAAAAAAGAAAGCTGCGCGGCCAGTACTGAAAGCTTCAAGCGAGTTGGGCATACTGCTATTCCAGGTATAAACTTCTTTGTAAGGAGAAGCAAAGTCTGCGTAAAAGCCAAGCGCGTCTTCACCGGGTGGATTTGGAAGAGTTGCGCCAGGCGGAATGGCGGCAAAAGTTGCGTTGCCATTTTCATTAGTCATGGCCGAGCCGTTTTGCATCATTAAAAGAGAAAGAATGTCTGGAGCCCGCTCAACATTTTTTGCTGTGCCAAACGCCGCGCCAGCTTGTAAAATATTTCCTTGTTTATCAATTTTAGCAATTTTTTTAACGTCTTCGGAAAATTCTGCCCAGGATCTCGGCGGCTCAGGAATGGCTGAAGCATTCAAAATATCGCGATTGTAGAAAAGTGCCAGAGTATCAAGATAAAGCGGCAAGCCATAAATTCTATCTTCAGCCGGCAGGTCTCCCGCTTGGTATTTTAAAACAACATCCTTTGCCACCTGATCCATAAAATCGGTTCGAAGCGCTCGGAGAGAAAGAGTTGGAGTAGTTTGCAATTGAATGGTCGTTTCCTTTTTAATAGTGCCAGTAGTTACTTGATAGGGCAGAGTGATAGTTTTGGGCATGGGCAGAATTTTGGTTTGGTATTCGCGCACCCAAGTATTTGGAACAGAAAATAAATCCGGTCCGCGATCTTCAGCAAGGGCGTCCAAAAGAGTTTGTTCATATTCTTCCATGCGAAGCTTGCGGTAAGTAATAGAAACATTAGGATGGAGTACTTTATAGGCGGCGATTATTTCACTAAAAGCGTCCTGATCATCAAAAACTCGCCAGTAGACCAAATTTACCGGTTTCATGGCTTCCAAAACTGTCTGCGAAGTGCCCTTGCAAACCGGGCCGGCGGTAATGAGAAAAACAAACAGCAGAAAAAGTGGGAAAAGTTTTGATTTCATATCGGGATTTTGAAACTTATAGCTTGAAACTTGAAACATAAAAATTGAGATCTGACAAAGTTTCAAGTTTTAAGTTACGAGTTACGAGTTTTATACTTTTAATTTTTTCAAATATTTGGAAAAACTTGACTTTAGGTCGGGACGGGTTAAGGCCAAATCAACATTGGCTTTAAGCCAGCCGATTTTTGATCCACAATCATAATAAGTGCCATCAACCTCGCAAGCATAAATTGGTCGTTTCTTTAGTAAATTATCAATAGCTTCTGGCAGCCAGAATTCCCCGCCGGCTCCAGGTTTTAATTTTTCCAGTTCATCAAAAATATCAGGTGTTAAAACATAACCGTAAAGCGTGGCTAAAAGCGACGGAGTTTTTTTAGGTCCGGGTTTTTCTACAATTTTTTTGACTTGATAAATGTTTTTTTCAATTTTTTGCGCGTCAAGCATTCCATGTTTTCTTGTTTCCTCTTTTTTGACTTTTATGGCCGTGATGACCGGATCAGTGTATTTTTCGTAGGCCTCAATTAATTGTTTCAGCCGCGGTTTTGTTCCATTTATAATTAGATCGTCGCCCGAGAGAACGGCGAAAGGTTCATTGCCAACAATTTCCCGGCAATTCATAACTGGCGTGGCATTGCCATAGGGCCCCTTTTGCCTGATATAAATAAAATTCGCCATGTCAGCGATATTTTTTAATTCCTGGCG
>JAHIRI010000042.1 GCA_018818855.1 Patescibacteria group bacterium | reverse complement strand
GAGCCAGAGAAAAGTATAGATCTCTTATCTGTACTTTTCTCTGTTCGTGGGCGAAGATTTGACCGAGCCCCCGAACCGGTCGTTGCGGACGCTCCGGCACCGAGGATCCTTCTGCGCCAAAGGCGCATCCGCCCCTGGCGGAGAATCCAAGCCCATTAAATAAGCGTCGAGCTTTAAAAATTTAAATAAAAACATGGAAATTTCAATTTTTTTCGCAAGATTTTTAGGCGGTTTTTTTGTGATTTTTGGCTTGCTTTTTATAATCACAAAGCAATTGGGTAAAACAATAGAGATGACGGAAAATAAAGAATTTGTTATCTCTACCGGATATATCTCATTGTTGATGGGTTTGGCTACTGTAGTTTTGCATAATCTTTGGGTTGCCGATTGGAGAGTTGTTATCACAATTTTGGGCTGGTCAACTTTAATCAAAGGAATTTTGAAAATCGGTTTCCCAGGATTTATCCATAAACAAGCGCAAAGATTTAAAACCCAACAGACGCTTGAAGCCATTGCCCTGCTTCTTCTGGGCGGTTGGTTGTTTTGGGCGAGTTTTTAAAATCGCTGAACAAAATGAATTTAAAAATAATTTCCACGATAATTGCTACAGTCATTGGTATTGTAGCTTTTCTCCCGTATTTCAGGGATATTTTTTTACTAAAGACTAAACCGCATGCTTATACTTGGTTAATCTGGTCTATTACTCAAAGCACTGCAGTTTTTGGAATTTGGTATGGTGGTGGCAGTTGGGGCGCACTTAATTTAACAGTCGGAACGATTTTTGTTATTGTTATTTTTTTATTTTCATTGAAATACGGAACAAAAAATATTACTAAAAGTGACACAGTTATTTTAATCGCCGCGCTTTGTGCGATCTTAGTTTGGTGGTTTTTAGATCAGCCGTTTATTTCCGTGATAATGGTTTCGGCGATAGATGTTATAGGTTATGTTCCGAGTTTTAGAAAAACATATTTTGAACCGTGGAGCGAAACGACAGTATCCTGGTTTTTGTTCGCACTATCAAATGTTTTTGCGATGTTAGCATTAAGTGAATATAATTTTTTGACCATGACATATTTTATCGCGATAACACTTGCCAACATCTCGCTCTTTGCGATTTGTTTTTTGAGAAGACAGCTTATTCCTAAGCCAAAATTATCATAGTTACTAGTATGGATTATTTAATTTTAAAAACCAAACCCTCAACAGATTATGAACTTTTAGATTCCGGTGAGGGAGAGAAATTGGAACGCTACGGGCGGTTTATTTTTTCGCGTCCGGATCCGCAGGCACTTTGGCCAAAATTAAATTTATCCGCGTGGAAAAAGGTTGATGGAGAATTTAGGCGAAGCGCCGAGGCGGCAGAATGGAAAATAAAAAGAGAAGTTCCTGGCCGCTGGCAGATAAATTTGGCTGGTTTGGATTTTTGGATAAAGCCAACGACTTTTAAACATTTAGGAATTTTTCCGGAGCAAGTCGGAAATTGGGAATGGATTAAAAATTTAGTTAGCGGGGCGAAAAGAAAAATTTACGTGATAAATCTTTTTGGCTACACGGGCGGAGCAACGCTCGCGGCAGCCGCCTCCGGCGCGGAAGTCTGCCACCTGGACGGCTCAAAAGTTGCCATCACCTGGGCGCGCGACAATGCCGCATTGTCAAAACTTGGCAAAAAACCTATTCGCTGGATTTTAGAAGATGCAGTGAAATTTGTTAAACGGGAAATTAAACGTGGTCGGCACTATGATGGAATTGTTTTAGATCCGCCGGCATTTGGCCATGGTCCGGGCGGCGAACTTTGGAAAATTGAAGATAATTTTTTAGAATTGATTGATTTATGTTTTAAATTACTTTCTAATAAACCTTTATTTTTTCTGATCAACGGCTACGCTTCGGGATACTCGGCGACTGCTTACAAAAATAATTTGCTTCCGCTTCTCGAAAAATACGGCGGAACGCTTGAAGCAGGGGAATTGACGATTGAAGAGAAAAGCGGCCGTCTTTTGCCTTGTGGAATTTTTGCTAGATGGAACGCGTAATATGAAATTAAATGTCCTTTACGAAGATAACCATTTAATTGTTGTGGAAAAACCAGCCGGGATGCTCGTGCAAGGAGATAAGACTGGAGATGTATGTTTGATGGACGAAGTAAAAAAATATTTGAAAGAAAAATATGGGAAGCCGGGAAATGTTTTTTTGGGATTAGTGCATCGGTTGGATCGGCCGGTCGGCGGCGTTGTCCTTTTCGCAAAAACGAGTAAGGGCGCATCAAGGCTTTCGGCGCAATTTCGCGAGCGCGCAGTTGAAAAGTATTATTTCGCGGTTGTGATTGGAAAAATGAAAGAGGTGAATGGCACGATTGTAAGTTTTCTGAAAAAAGATGAGAAGAAAAATATAGTGGAAGTTTTCAATCAAGAAATGCCGGAAACAAAACGCGCTGAACTTTTCTGGGAAGTGGTAAAATCCGGCGCAAAAAATACATTGCTCAAAATAAAATTAGGAACAGGCCGGGCGCATCAAATCCGGGCGCAGCTTGCTTCAATTAATCACCCGATTTTGGGAGATCTTAAATACGGCGCGGCAAAATCTTTGCCCGACAAGTCTATTGCCCTTTTTTCCGCTTCACTTTCTTTTACTTCGGCTACCGGCGGAAAAGCGGAAACGATTGAACTTCCTTGGCCAAAAGTTTGGGAAAAATATTTATAAATTTTAGGATTTGTAGTAAACTATATTAATCCGGTTAATCGGAGAAAAGCTAACCGGTTTTTTGATTAAAAAATTAAGATTAAAATTCTATGGCAAATCTTCAAGAAGTTTGGCTCCGCATGCAAAAAACAAAAAAGAAACAAAAAGAAATTAGGTCTGCGTATAAAGACGCGCTGGCGGGGAGCGCTGACTACGCAAAAATTGTTGAAGATTTAAAAACTTTGCGCGAAAAAAAGAAAAAGATTGAAATGGATGTGCGGGGGGATTTTTCTTCCGAATTTAGAGAACTCGATAATTTGAAGGCCGACACGGAAACCGACGCGGAAATGCTTTCTGATTTGGCCTTAAATACTTTTGTAAAAGGGGAGACGGTCCAGGTGACCGACGAATATGAAAATAAATACGAACCGGTTTTTGTCGTGAAATTTAAGAGGGTGTATTAACGTTATAATGGAAATGGACGCTGATTTTAAAAAATGATAAAATGGAATCAGGGTCCGGCTAAGTCATAATTTTTAATGTTATGAAAAAACAGGCATTTTCCATTGTAGTTTTACTGGCTTTGGTCGTTGGTTTTTGGCCGGCAGCCGAAGTTTCCGCTGGTGAGTGCTGCGGCTGCGATCCGATTTACGAGCGTGATTTGCACGGCGAAGTTATTATCAGTGCGTATGTGCGAAATACGCCGTGTATGGAGAATTCCACGATTTTAAAAACCGTGGTCAAGGGTTCTGTTATTAAAGTTATTGGCGAAACCGACGGCTGGTACAAAGTGGAATTGGCTGACGGGACAGTTGGTTGGGTGGGACAGGTTTTGATGCAAATTACAAGTAAAGCATTAACAAATACATCAGGGACAACGAGTGGGACCTCTGGTAGCTCGGCTTCCACGGCAAGCCTGGCAAAATATCTTGGTTACATTTTTTTGGCCGTGGAAAAACATGGCGAGGCATATTACTATTATCCGGTAAATCAAAAAGGATATTATTTAGGGAGGCCGGCGGACGCGTTTAATGTGATGCGAACTTTGGGACTTGGCGCCACGCATGATTTTATTACTAATACTACTTATTTTCCATCACACGTTGTCGGGAGAATTTTACTTGACGTAGAGTCGCATGGCGAGGCCTATTATATTTATCCAAAAGATAGAAAAAAATATTATCTCGGTCGGCCGGATGACGCATTCCGAATTATGAGAGAGCTTGGTTTAGGAATTAGCAACACAAATCTGACCGCCCTGCCTCTTGCGCAATAAATTTTAACCCCGGATTAATTCCGGGGTTTTAGTTATACTACTAAGAAGGGAGGTGAATTTATGAATTGGAAAAAAGCTATTGGTTTTGGCGTGCTTCTTTGGGTGCTGATGTTTGTGATTGTTTCCTCTTTCATTGGTTTTAAAGTTCCGGAATCGATGTGGTTAAACATTGGCTATGCAATTATCTCCGGCGTGATTTCTTTTGTCTTGGCAGGTTATGCCAAACCAAAAAGTTTGGGCATGGCGTTGGGTTATGGCGTCTCTTGGGTTGTAGTTGGCGTGATTTTGGATGCGATTGTAACAATGCGGTTTAATCCGGAAATTTTTATGGCTTGGGAATTGTGGCTCGGTTATGGTCTAGTTCTTTTAGCTCCACTTCTTAGAGTTAAAAAAGCGCCGGCAATGACTCCGCCGCCTATGACTCCGCCAATGGGGCCGCAGGCGTAAATTTTTAGTCGCGACTAAAATACCTGTCGAAAAAGACGGGTATTTTTGTTTGCAGATTTTTTTTATTTGTGATAGAAAAAATGGAAGGGGGAAGAGAGGGAGGAGGGAGTAATGGAAGAGATTATTGCGATTGGACGTTTTCTGCCAAGGTTTCCGAAACAAGTTTTGGCACGGATCGTGGAGTGTATTCCCAGCCGGATCAAGCCAAATCATATCACGTTCCTGAGAATTGTCCTTGTGGCGCCGGTAGCAATTCTCTTCGGGTACGGGTACAGCTTCTGGTCAACCGTGGTTCTGGCGCTGGCCGTGATCTCAGACGCCGTCGACGGTGCGCTCGCCAAAGCCAGGGGTGAGATAAGCAGTCTTGGCGAATGGCTGGATCCGTTTGCCGACAAGCTACTCGTTGTCTCTCTGCTTCTCGTCGGTCAGTCTCGTTTTCCAGCGGAGTTCGTCATCTCGGCGATTGCTCTGGAGATTGCTCTGACTGTTGGACGTTTATTCAAGTGGTTGTTTGGCAAATCAAATGGCGCCAACTGCTGGGGAAAAATAAAGATGCACTTTCAGTCAGCTGCCGTGATAGGACTTGTTGTCGGCGCCGGTTGGACAATCGCCGCGGCGAATCTTTATCTTGGAGTAGCCGTTGTGTTGGCCGCGATGAGTCTCGTTGGCCACACTCGCAACTTCTTCGCCTAGGAGGACAAAACCATCGGACTAAAATCCGGTGGTTCTTTTTTATTTATAATAAATATGGTAAAATAATATAAAGGTCTTTTTGAGGATAAAATATTTATAATAATTTAAAATGAATTTTATGGGTAAAAACGGATTCTTAAAGGGTGCGTTGATTGGCGCCTTAATCGGTACAGCTGCTGCGCTTCTTACCACAAAAAAGACTGGCAAGGAACGGCAGACGGAACTTAAACAAATGCATCCAGAACTTTTCGCCGCGATTTTGAAAGAAGTAGAAAAAATGAAAGTGATGAGCAAGGCGAAATATGATGAAGTGGTGGAGATGGCGGTTAAAAAATACGGGAAAAATAAAAAGATGGCAGAGGGGCAAATCAAAGAAGCGGTGGCAAACTTAAAAAGTAAATGGACCGAAATTCAAAAACACATGAAATAGATTTTTAAGAAACAAGTCCGGCGTAAATACTGGACTTGTTTTTTTATTTGTGATAAATTTGTTTTCGAGCGGATTGATGGATCCGTTTTTCTAAATCCCACGGGGAGGGAGGAGGGCACGGGCGTGGAAGAAAAGAAAGGGTGTCGGGGAAACCGGGTCGATGATGAAGAACAGAAGGGTGCGATTGAGAAGGAGTTGGAGGGGGCAATCGTTGCCGGCAAAGCGCCTTCGTTCGAAGTGATTGGGTACAATCAGCAGAACCGACGCATGCGAACGAAGAAGTCTGTACGCGTTCAACTGAGCTTCAACCTCGTCCTACTTCTGGATGGCCGTTTGATTGAGGTTACGGCCAAGCAGACGCTCAGAAGACGTACAAAGAACGGCCGTGCCTTCGACGGCCGTCTCGGTTCAGTTGACCTGATGGAGCGCGCTCTGCGCGGGGCTATCTTGCGACGTTGGCCGAAGATCAGATCGTACCTGAAGCAGATGAGGATTAGTGACTATTCAGCTGTTGCAGCTGATTATAATCAGAGCCATCATGTCCGGCCTACTTTCAGGGTGATTTGTCACGAAGGTAGCGCTCCCCGCGCCGTGACTCTTGAAGGGGTGGATACGATCGACACGACGTTCGACGCTCTCGTGATAGTCTTTCACTGGCTCTCGTGGCGGCTACTTCGGCGTCTGCGCGGCGAGGAACGCAAGAACGGCAAGCGGTAGGCAAGGAGGGAATTCTGTCTCCGGCTGGTTTTCAAAGACTGGCCGGTTTTTTTTATTATATTTTTAAACATAAATAACCCGCCCTTGACTTTCCCAGGGGTTGACCCCGTAGTAGAATTTCGGAATAACAAAATAAAGTTTGGACAAGTATCAAACGACATCCCCATTTAAAATTATCTGCATTTAAAGTCTTTTTTCCGCCTTCGGCGGAGATCCAAAATTTCACTACGGGGTTGACAAGATCGTTTAAATGAAGTATGATTTAAGCATAAATTAGGGCTAAAAATAAGCTTTTTCGGGAGAGTTGTTTATGAAGATTTCCGATAAGACAAAATATAGAGTTCTTGAAATTATTCCAGGCGCGCTCGTCTGGGTTACTTTTATTTTGGCGATTTTATTGTCTTTTTGGAAACCACTTTGGGTAATTTATTTTGTTATAGTTTTTTGTATTTATTGGCTTTTCCGCGTACTCTACTTCGTCTTTTATATGGCGATTTCTTGGCGGCGTTTTCAAAAAGACGTCAGCACTGATTGGTTGGAAAAAATCAAAGAGTTGCCAGATTGGGAGAACTTTTATCATCTGGTAGTTTTGCCCACTTCGAAAGAATCGCTTGAAGTTTTGCGTTCCACCTTTGAGAATTTGGAAACCTCACATTATCCCTTGGATAAAATGATTGTGGTTTTGTCCGGAGAAGAAAGAAACAAAGAAAGTTTTTTGCGGAATGCCGAGGAAATCAAAAAAGAATTTGGTGATAAATTTCATCGGCTTCTTATTACCATGCACCCGGATAATTTGGTTGGTGAAATAAAAGGCAAGGGATCAAATGCGCATTGGGCTGGATTCCGCGCCAAGGAATTAATTGATGAACTTAAAATTCCTTATGAAAAAATTGTTGTTTCTTATTTTGATTGTGATACTTGCGTGCATCCGGAATATTTTTCTTGTTTGGCGTATAAATATATCACCCACCCGCGGCGCGAGCGGGCGGCTTTTCAGCCGGTGGCGCTTTACAATAACAATATTTGGGATTCAATGTCTTTAATGCGCATCGCGGCCTTTGGGACAACCTTTTGGCTTTTAACTGAACTTGCAAAACCTGATCGGCTTTTTACTTTTTCTTCACACAGCATTGCCTTCAAGGCTTTGGTTGATGTTGATTTTTGGCAGAAAGATGTGGTCACCGATGATTCAAGAATTTTTTTACAATGTTTTATCCGTTATGGCGGGGAGTTTGAAGTTGTGCCAATGTATGTGCCGGTTTCAATGGATACAGTTATGGCAGAAACGCCTTGGCGGAGTTTAGTTAATCTTTACAAGCAACAGCGACGTTGGGCCTGGGGCGTTGAACATTTTCCGTACATGGTTTGGCATTTTTCCCGCGGGACACTAAAGACCGACAAGGGAGAAATTAAAGTCCCCAAAATTCCTTTTTGGAAAAGGCTTAAGTACCTCTGGAATTTGGGAGAAGGAATGTATTCGTGGGCAACTGCGCCAATTCTGATGTTTGTTTTAAGTAAATTGCCTCTTTGGGTTGGGAAAAATGAAATTGGAACAACGGCATTTTTTCAAACCGCTCCGCTTGTTCTAAAGTGGCTTCTTACCGCGGCCATGCTCGGGATGGTTGTCTCGGCGATTTTATTTTTATTTTTACTTCCGCCGCGGCCGAAAAATAAGAGTCCATTTAAATTTGTTATTATGCTTGTACAATGGGCACTGCTTCCGATTTCTTTAATTTTATTTGGTTCAATTCCGGCAGTGGAGGCGCAGACAAGGTTGATGCTTGGAAAATATTTGGGTTTTTGGGTAACAGAAAAAGCGAGAAAGTAATTATGAAAGTTTCTATAAATTTAGTAACCTGGAACGGGAAAAAATATTTACCCTATTGTTTAGACGCGATTGCCAAACAGACTTATCGTGATTTTTCGTTGTTTATTTTGGATAATGGTTCAAGTGACGGAACAGTGGAATATTTGAAAAATTCTTTATTGCCTGTTGCTAATTGCCGGTTGGAATTTAATGAAAAAAATGTTGGGTTTGCCGCCGGCCACAATCAGGCGCTTCGCGAAACAGAAAGTGAATATGTTTTGATGTTGAATCAGGACATAATTTTGGAGCCGGATTTTTTAGAAAAAATTGTTAAATTTTTAGATGGCAGAAACGATGTCGCGGCAGTAACAGGGAAACTTCTTCATTGGGATTTTCTCAATAATCAAAAAACAGATTTGATTGATTCCACTGGCATAAAAATTTTTAAAAATCATCGGGCGATTGAATTGGGGGCAGGGGAGATGGATTTGGAAGAATGGAGCACGTCACGGGAAGTTTTCGGCGTATCGGGTGCCGCGCCAGTTTATCGACGTTCGGCTTTAAATAGCGTCGCGATTGACGGAGAAGTTTTTGATGAAGATTTTTTTAGTTATAAAGAAGATGTGGATCTCTCGTATCGTTTGAGGCTGGCCGGATTTAGGGCATGGTTAATGCCCACGGCCAGAGCGTATCATGATAGATCGGCGAGGAGTATAGCTAAAACGGATTCCGCAGTAGCAAAATCGCGAAAAAATAAATCTGCTTTTGTTAATTATTATTCTTACAAAAATCACTTGTTTATTCTTTTCAAGGACGTTCCGGTTGGAATATGGTGGCGCTGGGGTTATCGGATAAAGTGGTATGAATTTAAAAAATTTATTTATCTTTTAATTTTTGAAATAGGGACACTGCGGAGTCTTGGTGAATTTTTTAAAAAATTTCCTAAAATGTGGAGAAAAAGAAGGTGGATTATGAAAAATAAAAAAGTGGGGATGGAAGAAATTAAAAAATGGTTTTCTTAAAATATGGATTTATCAATTATCATTTTGAATTATAAAACGCGTGGATTGCTAAAAGAGTGTTTGAAAGGAATTAAAATGGTCCAGCCAAAGTTGGACTATGAGATTATTGTTGTTGATAATGCTTCGGGCGATGGCACAGCGCAAATGATGCAGGAAAATTTTCCGGAAATTAAATTTATCGCCTCAGATAAAAATTTGGGTTATGCCAAGGGAAATAATTTAGGAATTAAGGTGGCGAGTGGACGTTATGTTATGATTATGAACCCTGATATTATTGTTTTTTCTGATGTTTTGGAAAAATTGGTTCAGTTTTTAGATACAAGACGAGACGTGGGAATTGTCGGGCCGAAACTCCTAAATCCTGATAAATCTTTACAATATTCTTGTTATCGTTTTCCTGATTTTTGGGAGCCAGTTTACCGTCGGACGCCGCTTGGCAGATTTGATTTTGCCAAAAAGAAATTAGATAATTATTTAATGAAAGATTTTGATCATAATGCTCGGCGGGAAGTCGATTGGCTTTTGGGCGGGTGTTTATTGATTAGAAAAAAGGCCCTAGATGATGTCGGGTTTTTGGATGAAAGATATTTTGCTTATTTTGATGATGTTGATTTATGCCGGAGTATGTGGGAGAAAAAATGGAAAGTGGTTTATGATCCGGAAATTTCCGTAATTCATTTTCATCGGCGCGAGTCGGCCGAGGGACATTGGCTCGGTGCGATTTTTAAAAAAGTTACGAGAATTCATTTGGCCAGTTGGTTAAAATATTTTAAAAAATGGGGAAGAGAAACAATAGCAACTGGCAGGTAAAAAATAATTTTTAAAATTTATGAAATTTAGGGGGACAAATTTTTTGGAGATGATTCATCCGGCAGAGGCAAGGCAGAGGAGGGTGGTCTTGTTCATTAAAATTTTACTTTATACTTTCGCTGCAATAGTGGGCGTGAGTTTAATTTTAGTTGGAGTTTATTTTGGAACCGCCCGAAAAGTTTACAGTCTTTCGGAGGAGGGGAAACAAAATTTAGAAGCGGCTTCAAATGAAATTTCCGCGTTAAATTTGGAGAAAGCCAGTTCATACTTAGGAGACGCGGAAGACAATTTTAGTGAAGCGGCAAAAAATTTCAGCAGATTGAAATTTTTAAGTATAATTCCCTGGGTTGGAAATCAATATGACGCCGCGGCGGGTTTGCTTCAGTCGGGAGTTCAAACTTCGTCAGCCCTGCGCGATCTTGTCGGTGTGGCAGAGGAGATTATAAGCGTGACGGGCGACGCAGAAGCAGTAGTCAAGGGGATTCCGGCAATCAGCGGAGAGACAAGTTTTGCGGAAATCAGTCCAGAAAAAAAACGTGAACTTTTGCAAAAACTTTTTGAGGCGCCGCCAAAACTCCAGGGGGCAAAAGCGAAAATAGATTTGGCATTGCTCGCGCTTGATCAAGTGGACGAAGAGGATGTTGCGGGGCAGATTTTAAAAGTTTTAGCGCCGGTTAGGGAAGCGTTATTAAAAATTCAGGGGACGCTTGCTAAGGCAATTCCCGCGGCGGAAATTCTGCCAAAGATTGCCGGCTATCCCGAAGAAAAAACTTATCTTTTTCTCTTGCAAAACAGCGATGAGCTTCGGCCGACCGGAGGATTTATTGGTACATACGGAATTGTAAAAGTGAAAGACGGAAATGTAGAAACGTTCGATACAGATAATATTTATGCCCTAGACGGTGCGGCAGAAAGATTTTTAAGAATTACGCCCCCTGCGCCAGTAGGAAAATATTTAAGGGTTGGCGCCTGGTTTATGCGCGATTCAAATTGGTCGCCGGATTTTCCGACTGCGGCGGCCCAGGCCGAATGGTTCTATAGGGCAGAAGGTGGACGCGAGAAAAAGATTGATGCCGTGATTGCGGTTACGCCGACATTTATTGAAAATGTTTTACGTCAAATCGGGAATATTGAAATGGACGGAGAAACTTTTACCCCGGAAAATTTAATGGATGTTTTGCAATACAAAGTGGAAAAAGAATATTACGAAAAAGGGATTCCTGAAGTGCAGAGAAAAGATATTGTTGGAAAACTTGGAGAAAATATTTTTGATCGTCTTTCAAATCTACCATCTTCGCGTTGGGCAGATCTTTTCAGAGTAGCCGATGAAGCATTAACCGAGCGGCATCTGCTTGTTTGGAGCGAGGATCAAGAGTTGCAGACAATTATTGTTCGCGAAGGATGGAGTGGTAAAATTTTAGAATCTGATGGAGATTATTTAATGGTAATTGACGCGAATTTAGCTGCCCTGAAAACTGACGGGGTGATGGATAAAAAAATAAATTATTCTATCTCAAAAGATCTGTCGGGAAATCTCCGCGCCAAAGTTGATATCATCTATAAAAATAACGGGACGTTTACCTGGAAAACTACGCGCTATAGAACATATACTCGCGTTTATGTTCCAGAAGGAAGCGTTTTAATCGGCGGCAGTGGAATGATGGAAAATGACAGAATTTATGATCCGGCGCGGCGACTTGGTAAAATTGATGTTGGGGAGGAATTAGGAAAAACTTATTTTGGCGCTTTCATTTCCATTGAGCCGGGGAAAGAGGGGACTTTGAGTTTTGAGTATACTTTGTCGGAAAAAATTAAGAGCCAAATTGATCAAGGATTGTATAAATTATTGGTTCAAAAACAATCTGGCACCATTGCTCATCCCTTGACTTTAAACCTTAATTTTGGTAAAAATATTAAACAAGCCCAGCCAGCTGAAGAGCAAAAAGAATGGGGCGACGCCGTATATAAATTAAAAACCGATTTAAGAGAAGACAAAACAATTGAAATCGGATTTTAAACCAAAGAATTATGTTGCGTAAAAAGATCGGAATTGATCTTGGAACAACGAACGTCTTGGTTCATGTTCCGAAAAGAGGGATTATTATCAACGAGCCGTCAGTAGTCGCGCTCTCTGTTTCTGATAGGAAAATTTTGGCTGTTGGGCATGAAGCTAAAGAAATGATTGGTCGCACTCCGGAAACGATTGTGGCGCGGCGGCCGCTGAAAGATGGTGTGATTGCCGATTACAAAACAACAGAAACAATGCTTAGATATTTTATTAACAAAGCTCTTGGCGGCGTGCGGCTTTTTCGTCCAGAAGTAATGGTCGCTGTGCCAGCCGGAATTACTTCAACAGAAAAAAGAGCGGTCATTGACGCGACAATTGCAGCCGGGGCAAAAGCGGCTTATGTTATTAAAGAACCAGTGGTCGCGGCAATTGGCGCCAATATTCCGATCGGCAGCGCCTCGGGTCACATGATTATTGATATCGGCGGCGGCACGGCGGAAATGGCCGTTATTTCTCTCGGCGGAATTGTTTCTTCTGCGTCAGTTAGAATTGGCGGAAATAAATTGGATATGGCTATTGCAGAATTTATCCGTCGAAAATACGGCTTGGCGATTGGAGAGAGAACAGCCGAGCAAGTTAAAATAGAAATTGGTTCAGCAATGTATCTTGAAGATAAATTAAGAATGGAAGTTCGCGGCCGCGATATGATTAGCGGTTTGCCGCGGACAATTATTGTCACTTCCGACGATGCCACTGATGCTGTGGCCAACGAACTTGAAGGAATTATCGCCGCGATTAAAGAAGTTTTATATAATACTCCGCCGGAACTTTCCGCTGATGTAATTGATAAGGGTATTGTTCTTTCGGGCGGAACTTCATTGCTTAGAAATCTTGATCAATTAGTGTCTGGAGCTACGGGTATTCCGACTTATGTGGCGAATGATCCATTGCTTTGTGTGGCAAAAGGTACAGGGATTGCACTTGAAAATTTGGAATCTTACAAAAAGAGTATTTTAGCGACAAAATAAATATCGCCCATGACAATTGGCATCGACGCTTCGCGCGCCAATAAAACCGAAAAAACCGGCACTGAGTGGTATTCTTATCATTTAATCCAGGAATTTAAAAAAATCGCTGATCCAAAAGATCAGTTTATTTTGTATTCGCGGGAAAAATTGCGCGACGAATTGGGGGAATTGCCGCCAAACTGGCAGAGCCGAGTTTTAAATTGGCGGCCAAAGAAACTCTGGACACAGGTAAGATTATCATGGGAAATGTGGCAGAGGCCGCCGGAGATGCTTTTTATTCCAGCCCATACGATTCCTTTAATTCGTCCAAAAAAAGTTGTGACAACTTGTCATGACGTAGCTTTTTTACGCCTGCCAAAAGCTTATGATTGGCCGGCTCTGAAATATCATAAGTTCGCCGTGAAGAATGCCCTGCGCCATGCTACAAAAATTATTGCTGTTTCAGAATTTACAAAAAGTGAATTGGTTGAATTCTTTAAAATTTCCCCAGAACGGATCGCAGTTGTGCCAAACGGCTATGACAGCGAACGATATAAAATAATTGAGGATAGGGGAGCGGTGGCTAAGGTTTTAGAAAAATATAAAATTGTTGAACCGTATATTTTGTACATCGGTCGGCTGGAGTTAAAAAAGAATGTACCTGGCCTGATCCAGGCGTTTAAAATTTTGAAAAAAAATTATCCACAACCGTTAAAATTAGTCTTGGTTGGTCAGTCGGGTTTTGGTTATGAAAAAGTGACGCAAGCGATCGCGGAAAGTGATTTGCAAAATGACATTATAACGCCGGGCTGGGTCGCACGCGAAGATTTGCCATGTTTAATGAATGGGGCGGCGGCTTTTGTTTTTCCATCTCTTTATGAAGGATTTGGTATCCCGATTTTGGAGGCGATGGCCTCTGGCACACCGGTTGTGGCTTCAGGAATTCCGGCGCTTCGCGAAGTAGCCGGCGACGGGGCATATTTTTTTGATCCTTACGAACCGGAAAATATTGCCGAAGGAATAATGCGAGTTTTAACAGATGAACATCTGCGGGAAGATTTAAAAATCCGCGGACT
>JAHIRI010000041.1 GCA_018818855.1 Patescibacteria group bacterium | reverse complement strand
CATCGCGGAAATTTCTTTTTATGCCAAAGGTTCTGGCGATCCGGAATTGCTAAAAAATTATTCTTCTCCGACTGAAACGTCTTTTTCCTTTCGCTGGGACACAACTCCTACTCCCGGCACCTATCAACTCTACGCGGAAGTTACAGATAAATCCGGCGCCTCCTCCCGTTCTCGCATAATCTCCGTGACTGTGTTGTAAAATACAATCAAAACGCCCTTTTGGCTGAAATTAAATAAAAAAGTGTCAGTTTACATAATACCCGTTATGCGCAATATTACTCGGAGCCTTTTTTATACGAAAGAATTAAATACTTTATTACTAATCTAATATTATGGAACTCCCATATATTTTAATTTCAATATTAGCCTTGTTAATAATTTTGATTGTAGTCTATTTTGTGATGGGTAAAAAGAGACATTTAAAAGATCGCCCATGGAACTATCTAAATAAGACTCAATTTATAGCGGGAATTTGTATTTCACTAATTGGAGCTGGAATAATGTTTCATGGAAATGTCTTTGGAGAGAGGAACTCGGGCATTGCCACAATTATAGGAATAATTGGTATGGGATTGATAGCTACATCCAATTTTAAATTATTAAAATAAAAAAGGCTCCTGCGTCATACTGTCGGTCGCTACGCCCCCTCGTTCGCCTTGCAGGCTCACCACATAACAGCGATTAAGAGGAAAGTTCTTACATAATTTTCCCAAATTTGCTTCACTTCGTTCAGTAAACTTCTCTTAATCGCGCTGTTAGCTAAAATAAATGAAACCAATAATCCCCTCACCCATAAATCTAGAAAAACTAAAATCTGCCATTCGGGAAGATGGGCCGGATAATTTTCATGTTCTGGCAGATTTTGATCAAACCTTAACTAAAGCATACCTGAACGGGAAATTTGTTCCCTCTTTAATTTCCATTCTCCGCGACGGGCATCATCTAAACCATGCCTACGCGGAAAAATCCCACGCCCTTTTTGATAAATATCACCCGATGGAAATTGACAGTTCTCTTTCGCCGCAGGAAAAAGATGCGGCTATGGTTGAATGGTGGAAGGAACATTTTGAACTTCTCTTTAAAGCCGGCCTTAGAAAAAAAGACATTGAATCAATTGTTAATTCCGGAAAAATAAAACTGCGCGAAGGGCTTTGCGACTTTATAAATTTTTTGGGCAAAAGAAATATCCCTTTGGTTATAATGTCCTCAAGCGGTTTGGGCGGCGACGCGCTCACCATGCTTCTTAAAAAAGAAGGGTGTTTTAACGGCCATGTCTTTTTTATCACAAACACTCTTATCTGGGACGAAGAGGGCCGGGCGGTCGGGGTAAAAGAACCGATTATTCATTCAATGAACAAGGATGAAACTATTCTTAAAAACTTCCCCGCTTTTCAAAAAATAAAAGACAGAAAAAATATTTTGCTTTTGGGAAACACGGTTGAGGATGTTGGCATGGCCGCCGGGCTTAAATATAAAAATCTTTTGAAAATCGGATTTTTAAATGAAAAAGTAGAAGAAAATTTGGAAGACTTCAAAAAAACTTTTGACGTTGTACTCTTGGGCGATCCGGGAATGGAATATATTAATAATTTATTAAAGGAAATTTTCTCCTAGCCGTCATTGCGAGGAGCGTAGCGACGCGGCAATCTCCTTATTAACGACTTTTTGGGATTGCTTCGCTGCAGCTCGCAATGACAAAAACGTACTTATGTTCAATCCTTCCCTAAAAACCGGTTTGAGTTTTGGCCTAACCTCGGGAATTATCACAACCCTCGGACTTTTGGTCGGCCTCGCAGCCGGAACTTCTTCGCGCCTGGCCGTGCTCGGCGGGATTTTAACCATTGCCGTTGCCGATGCTTTCTCTGATGCGCTCGGGATTCATATTTCCGAAGAATCAGAAAACGTACATACTCCGCGCGAAATTTGGCAATCAACTTTTGCTACTTTTTTTGCTAAGTTTTTGTTTGCTCTGACTTTTGCCGTGCCGGTTTTACTTCTTGATCTTAAGCTCGCAGTTATAATTTCCGTGGCTTGGGGATTTTTGATTTTAACGGTTATGAATTTTTTCGTCGCTCGTTCGGGAAAAATCACGCCATGGAAAGTAATTGGCGAACATCTTTTAATCGCCGTGGTCGTCGTAATTGCTTCCTATTTTGTGGGCAACCTAATTTCTACCTTTTTTAAATAACTTATTTCGGGATTTAAAAACACCCGCCAATTTCGGTGGGTGTTTTTTATTTTTTAATTACCAATTACTCAAGTTATTTCTTAATCGGCATAACGATGTAAAGATAATCTGCTTTCTCTGTTTTTGGCCGCAGGAGGCAAGGATTTTCTCCAGAAGTTAATTCAAGAACTACTTCTTCAGAATCCATGGCCCCAAGCCCGTCCAAGAGATATCTGTAATTTAGAGTTATCTCATTTTCTTTTCCCCCGACTTCTGCCTCAAGCTTTGCCGTGTTTTCGCCAAACTGCGAATTCGCCGAAGACAAAACTAGTTCGCCCATTTTTTCTTTACCCGGCTTGAATCCAAAAGTAACATCAAAAATTCCGGGCTTGGAAAAAAGACTCGCGGTCTTTACAACTTTGACTAATTCATTTCGATTGAAGGAGGCGCTGGTTTCATAGCTCGCCGGAATGATTTGTTTGTAATCAGGATACTGGCCGTCAATTACCCGTGAGACTAAATCCACGCCGTTCAGGGAAAACATTATTTGATTTTCCGCCAGATAAATTTTTATCAAATTTTGCGCTTCAGGGTCGTCGCTCTCCCGGAAAACAGATAAAATACGAAGGACTTCTTGCATTGTCCGGGCCGGCACAATCACGTCGCGGGAATTTTCATTTTCTCTTCCCGCCAAGGCTAAAGTCTTTTCCGCTAGGCGATAACTGTCGGTCGCCGCCACTACAACCCTCATCCCCGCTCCGTCAAAGTGCATTGAAAGACCGCTGATTTCCGGCCGGATTTCATTTGTAGAAGTGGCGAACACCACCTGATTTACTGCCTCGCGAAATTTTCCCGCGTCTAAGCTATAACCCGCATCTTTTGCCACTTCAGGAATTAAGGGAAATTCACTTGTGGCTGCGCCGCGGAGCCGAGTTTCATAATTTTTACATTTTATTTCCAGGGTTTGGTCTTGAAGTTCAAGATCAATTTTGTCATTTGGCAGAGAACCAACATAATCGGCAAAAAGCTTTGCTGGCAGGGTAATCGCGCCCTCGGTTTCAATCTTGCCCCTCACTTCGCACTTAATTCCTATTTCAAGATTTGTCGCGATAAGCGTAATCACTCCGCTCTCTGCGCGAAATAAAATATTATTTAAAATCGGCAAGTTCACGTTTTTGCTTGCAATGTGGCTTGAAATCAAAAGTCCACGATTTAAGTTTTCTTGGGTACAAGAAAGTTTCATATCAATACAATGTTGTTTTTAATTTTTTAAATATAGTAATAATAAGCGCTTTGGTTTTTGTGGATAGTTTTTGTAAAACTTTTTTGTTTAGAGAAAATTTTAAGGTTTTGCGCTGTGGAAAGTTTTTGTGATTTTGTGGACGGATGGGGATTAAAATTTTCGAAATAATTTTTTTGGTTTTTTGTCCCCACTTTGTGAGTTTTTTTTCACAGCATTTTCCACAGAGTTTTCCACAGCCGTTTTTTTGTTTTGTTGTCTTGCCACTTTTGAGTTTTGTTTTTTAGTTATACATCCTCTGTTTTATTTGTTCTATTTCTTGTTTTAGTTTGTCGCTTGTTTCAACTTCGCGGGTAATTTTATCAAAAGCATGCATCGCGGTTGTGTGGTCTCGGCCGCCAAGTTCTTGGCCAATTGCCGGGTAAGAGCTTTCCAGTTCTTTGCGCATTAAATACATTATGATCTGCCTGGGGAAAGCTAAACGCTTTTCGCGGGACTGGCCCAAGAGATCATCAAGCCTTAAGTCATAAAATTCTGCCACGATGTTGATTAGTTGTTTTGGCGTGGCTGATTTTCTTCCGGAAATTACGTGGCTCATGAGGATTCTTTTTACGAGATCAAGTGTTGGGGGAGTATGGTGAAATTGTTCGTAAGCAATAATTTTGTTTAGGGCGCCTTCAAGTTCTCTGATATTGTTTTGGATGATGAGGGCAATATGATCAACGATATCTTGGTCCAAATCAAGCCCCTTTTCTGCGCACTTTGCTTTTAAAATGGCGGCTCTTGTTTCATAGTCCGGTTGGGAAATGTCTGCAATCATGCCCCATTCAAAACGGGAAATAAGGCGCTGTTCAAGCGCGGGGATAGCTTTTGGGGGTCGGTCAGAAGTCATGACAATTTGTTTATCAGCTTGATGCAGATCGTTGAAAGTATGAAAAAATTCCTGTTGCGTTCCGTCTTTTGCCGCCATAAATTGTACGTCATCAATCAAAAGTAAATCTGGCGTGCGGTAAGTTTGTTTAAATTTTTCCATTGTCCGGGAACGAATGGCCTGAACATAATCATTGGTAAATTTTTCGCTCGTGGTATAAAGAACTTTTTTGTTTGAATCAGCTCCTAAAATAGCGTGGCCGATTCCCTGGAGAAGATGAGTTTTGCCAAGCCCTACGCCGCCATAAATAAAAAGCGGGTTATAAGTGCTTTTGCCCGGATTTTTTGATACGGCCTGTGCCGCGGCATGAGCTAGTTCATTATTTTTTCCGACAACAAAACTGGGGAAGGTATATTTGGGATTCAATCCAAAGCGGGGGCTTTCGGCCGGAGGCGCGGAAATCGTTTTTTCTTCAGTGCCTGATACTGCCAGGGTGGGTACGGCCATTTTTTGAGTCTGGGGCCTTACCGCCTCTACCCGATAAGTAACTTCTTTAACGTGTCCGCCGACAATTTTTTGTAAAGTTTTTAAAATTGATTGGTGATATTTATTTTCCAACCAGGCTTTGGTAAAAGTATTGGGCACGCCAACCGTAATTTTTTCTCCATCAATAAGAGAAATCGCGGTGTTTTTGAACCAAGTGGTAAAGTTGGCTTTTGTGAGAGATAGTTCTAGCTCGCCCAGAACTGCCTGCCAAAGTTGAAGATTTGTCATAGGAGAAGAGTTAAATCGGAGATCACCTTTTCTAATATATCATAGATTCAGAAGTGCTAAAATGGGGTGTAAAGAGGTAAAAGTGAATAAGGTGTTGATGGGTTGGGGAAAACTGTTTTGAAAATTTCTTACGGAAAAATTAAAACGACATTTTTATTTTAAGGGGTCAAAACCGCCCTTAGAAAACGGGTTACAACGCAGTACTCGCCAAAGAGCCCTACCTCCTCCGCGAAAAATGCCGTATTTTTCTATTGCCGCGTAACCATACTCGGAACAAGTCGGGTGGAAGCGGCAAAAACCGTTTGGAAAAAAGGAAGAAAAAACACCATGATCAAAAGAAATGGTTTTTTGATAAATTTTTATGGTTTTTAAAACAGTTTTTCTCGCGACAAGGGTGAGTAGGAACATGTTTTTTGTTTAAAATTATCAATTTTCTGTTATTGCTCCAGGGAAGTATAGAAGAGCTTTCAGCTCTCATTTCTCTATTAAATTAAAGTGTTTCAACCCCAAAATCACGTCTTTTTTTAATTCACTATAGTTTTTTCCAAGGGCCGCGGGCAGAACAGTGATGACAAAATCATATCCCGGAGTGATTTTTTTTAAGTTTTCTTGAATTATTTCCCGAATTTGCCTTTTTGCTCGGTTTCGGACCGTAGCGAGCTTGGAAATTTTTGTTCCGACCACGATGCCAAATCGGGAAACAGAAAAATTATTTTTTAAAACCTTAAAACCAAGAGTTTTGGTATAAAAAGACGATCCCCTTTTCCAGATTTTTTGAAAATCTTTTTCAGATAGTAAGCGATGGGGTTTGGGGAGCATGGTTTTCGGAATATTTTTAAACTGTTAATCGTTTTCGTCCTTTTGCTCGTCTTCTTTTTAGGGTTTTTCTGCCGCCGGGCGTGGACATTCTTTCTAAAAATCCGTGCACTTTTTTTCGATGGCGTTTTTTTGGCTGATAAGTTCTTTTTGTGGACATAATTTTTAATTAAAAATAGATTTTTTAAATTCTTTCTAAAATTTTTAGTTCCAATTTGTCGGTAACCGTGTCATAAACCGCGAAAGTCGCTTTATAAAACATACCCGCTAGGGTTCCCGGGTTTATAAGTCGCGTTTTGCCAACTACCTCTTCCCAGGGCTTGTGCGTATGGCCGTAAAAGACCAAGTCAAACGTGCCTTTTTTGGCTAATTCAAGCGCTTTTTCCGGAAAATGGGTGAAGGCAATTTTCTTTCCACCAACCTCGATTTCTCCGACCATCCCATGGACTGTGACATTAGGAAAATCTTTGGCAACTCGCTCTAAAAGTTCCGGATCGCCGACATT
>JAHIRI010000040.1 GCA_018818855.1 Patescibacteria group bacterium | reverse complement strand
TCAAACTTATCCCGAACATCTCTTGAATATGCTTCAACAATATCTGCAAATCTTTCTTTTAAATTTTCCGCCAAAACTATTTTACTTTTTTTCAAAATTTCATCAGCAAATTTTGATGGCGGTGTGGCCGCGGATGGTTTGACTGTCTTTTCTTCCAAATCATAAAACTCTCCGCCTCGCAAAATTTTAAACTTGCCGGTTGGGTCTCTGATGATGATTTCATCTCCGAAATCGGCCATGCAAAATTATTTATATTTAATATTAACTCCACCGAAATTCTTTTTTCTCCAAATCAAAATAAACCAATCCCTGATATTTGTTGCCCGCTCCTTTTTTAGCTAAAATGTTAAAAATTTTCATCCCAATCCGTCCGGATTCATCCTCGTCCATTCCCGCGGCATCTTTCAAGAGATATTGCAAAAGTGCGCTGACATACTGCGCCGCCCGCGGGTTAGCCTTAAACCCAGCCAATTCCGACGGCCTATCTTTAGTTTTAAGATATGAAATTACCATCCCACTGAATCTTTCTTCCTCTAACAATTTTTCTATTTTCCCTTCTTCAGCTAAAATTTTCAAAATTGCCGCGAAATAAATTTTATCAGCCGCCCTGCCAGGGCCGGGAATGGCACGAAATAATAAATCCGCCATTTTGTTAAAATCTCCGCCCGCGACTTTCTGAATTTTTTTTATTTCCGCGGCAATCTTCTTCTCTTCCGCTTCATTGCCGCGATATTTGGATTGGATTTCATCTTGAATTTCGCTCGTAGTTTGGGCGCTAAAAAGTTCGGCGACTTTATCTTTTATTTCTTTTCCAATTCGTTCGGTAATTCCCTCTTCGTAAGCATCAAGCTCTCCATCAACTTCAAAAATTGTTATTTCTTCCATGCCCCCGAGCTCCATGGAAGATATTTTTGTCTTTTCAAAAAACTTCAGAAGATAATCAACTTTACGCCGCTCTTCTTCACTCAATTTTTTCGTGTTCGCGCTGTTGATTAAGTATTGCGACAACTGCACAATTTCCACTTTTTCCGAACCCAAAGTCTGGCGGGCGTCGGCCAGCCAATTTTTAACCGATCCCCTTGCCTCCACGCCTCCCAAAATAATCCCGTCCCGAGTTAGAGATTGATCATTGGCCAAAATCGCCGCGCCAATTCTCTTTTTAAAAAAATCCCTATCGTCAAATTTTGCCGTGGCAATTAATTTTTCTTTTATCTTTCCCCAAAGATCATAATCGGAAATTTCGAAAATCAAAGTAAAATTTTCTTGCAAAAGTCCCGCCGTCTCCTCAACGCCGAGCGTTGGCAGGGCCATAAATTTAACTTTTGCCAATAATTCTTGATAAATCAACTGGTCGTCAGGCCGTTCCACCGCGCCCGCTGATAAATTTTTTTCCAAAAAATTTGCTAAAAACCGCGCCTCGCGCACTAAATCAAAAGCAACCGCCCGCCCCACGAGCCATTTCACGGCTTCAATCGTTTTTTGATTATTAAAATCAATTGACATAGTTATGTCTTTGCGAGGCGCCGTAGTGCCGAAGCAATCTCATCGTCTCCATTGTCCGTGAGATTGCTTCACTGCGGTTCGCAATGACAATCATTTTGTAAGTTCCTCCCAAACAACGTCCGTCATTTCCGGTTTATTTTTTATTTCATCAAGATATTTTTTTAACGCTTCACTAAACGATTCCGGTAAACCAATATTCCCCAATTCTTTTTCAAATTTTGACAAAACTTCCGCGGCCGCGGGATTAAAATAATTCTTAGTAAGCTGTTGCTCAAAAAAATTTCCGTAAAGCGCGAGGATCAATTTCCCTTCCATGCTTAATTCAAAATCAGCGCCGGCCGCCAAATTTCCTTTTTCGCGCGGCGTAAAATATCCGTAAGCAGCCGGACCAAATTGCCGCGCCGCCGTTTCCGGTTTTATTTTTTCTACCGCCCAAAGCACGGCGGCCAAATGATCTTTTTCTTCCAACTCATGCCAAATTCTCCCCTTCCGACCGACGGAAAACGCCAAAGTCCAGCTGTTTTGATTGGCGGCAAGCGAAGAAATGTCTTGCTCCAAGGAATAAACTTTTTGCTGAAATAATAAATTCTCATAAGCCTTCTCGCCCTGGACTGGCCGATCGCCGATAAGTATTTCGTTAAAAAATTTCTGCATACCGAGGACGTTTGATGGATAGCCATAAAGGTTTAAAACCATTCGCATCTCCCCTTGCACAGCCAATATTTTCAAAATTGCGCCGACCCCGGCCAGATCTTTTTTCTCCAAAAATAATTTTAAATTTTCCAATAATTCCCCTGTTTTATCCGCGGTAATTGTTTTCTCCATTCTCGCCTCATCCTCTCTCCTTTTAACATCTTCTTCCACTAAAACCGGCGTAATCGCCGCCATTGCTTCTTCCCATTCTTTTTCCGCTTCTTTCGTTTTTCGCGCCGCTTCGGCCTTAACGCCCGTCAATTCTTTTTCTCTTTCCTCTTTACTCATTGCCAAAATTTTCAACTGTTCTTCGGCCAAAGCCACCTCCTCATCGGATTTTTTAAGTTCAGCCTCCACCTCTTTCTGCGGCATCGTTTCAAAACGCTTTGCCTCTTCCAAAACTTTCTGCCACAAAGCTCTCTCCTTACCTTCTGGCAGGCTTTTTATTTTTTCTTCTAAATTTTTGATATTATCTATATCCATATTTTTACGGCGTTTGTTTCGCCGCTCTTACTTTTTTCAAAATATCATCTAATCGTTCTCGCGCGACCTTAAAATCTTTTTCCGCCCAAAGCTTCATTACCTCATCGCGTTCTCCGCGGTTTATTTCTCCACCCTTTAACGCCGCCGCGATATCTTGAGCTAATTTACTCTCCGATAATCCTTCTGATGATTTTACGGCAACTTTTACCTGCTCTTCATAAGACATCTTAAAGAAATTCTGAACATCTTTTATTTTAACCACCGGCTCGAGCTCGCCCAATTCAAGATTTATCTTTTTGACTTCGGCATCATCTCCCTTTTCCCGCGCCGCCTCTCGCCGCGACAAGGCATCCGCTCTGGCCGCTTTTGGATTATTATCTCTATCCCTAAATGTTTCCAGAGAATGCGCAGCTGCTTCTAAGTTGCCCGCGGCCTCTTTTAATTCTTTCTGGGACGTCGCGACTTCATCATCCGACACTGGGGCAACACCAACCAGGGTGCCCTGCATCGTCGCTCGCTCGGCATTAACATCAGCGTTTGTAACCGCCGGATTATGTACGTTCCTTCTACCCGTAAGAAATCTATTTTCATCTCTCGCTGAAAGTTTTGACAAACCTGCCTTCTCACGTCGAATCTTTTCCTGTTTCAAATCTTCCTGTGCCCTGTCATCAACCATTACCTCGTGTAAATCAGCATCACTAAGCGGCACGCGTTTTTGAAATTTATTAATTGTAGAGAGCCGGTTCGCTTCGGCTTCTTTGTTTCCGGCCTCAGTCTGTTGCGTTGTTACCGCCGCAGAAAGTTCGGCATCTCTTGTAGCCATAACAGTTCGAAACGCCGGATCTTTCCTTGTCTTCTCCAGTTGCCGCTCTGCTATTTGTTCTTCCGTCCTCTGCTTTAATCTTTCTCCCTGAAATTTATCGATTGGGCGCATTTCGTCCGCTGCCGCGCCAGCCAAACTATCGGCCGCGCGCCGCACTTTTGCCCGTGCTTCCTTACCGCCGAGCGTTGCCTTGGCCATTTCCCATCTACTCATCTGTGATGCTGCCCGCGGATCAACAACAGAAGCCAAAAAAGCTCGACCGCCGGCCATCCGTTCTGCGGATTTTGCCATGCCCTCTGCTTCGCGCATCGCGCCAATATTTTTTCTTCTCTTTGCCCTTGCTTCTTTTCTCCGTTCGGAAAAAGGCAAAGCTACGCCGGTTGAGGCATACGTGAGCTCTGAAACCTGCCCCGCGCCAAATTTTGCCGCGCCCTTTGTCCCCCTCCATGCCAAACCAACTCC
>JAHIRI010000039.1 GCA_018818855.1 Patescibacteria group bacterium | reverse complement strand
TCATACTCTTCTTTTTTGGGATGTTTGCTGACCGCGCCAACGATTTCCGCTGAAGTTTCAATGGTGATTTTTTCGCAGGCTTCCCAAACTTCGGGCGCCACTTCTTTTTTAGAAACAATCGCCTGGACAAAACCCGAGCCGTCGCGGACTTGTAAAAAGAAAATACTGCCCGAAGATCGAAAATTGTAAATCCAGCCGCGGATCTCGACTTCTTGGCCCAAAAATTGACTAATGTCTTTCAGTAAAATTGTCTGCATATAATTGTTTAATTATAGATTATTTGGCTAATTTAATCAATATATTAATCTTGACGCGATCCATATAATTTGTTAAGGTTTAAAACCCCTAAAGGGGTAAAGGAGGGCGTACCTTGAAAGAGCTAATTCAGACGGCCTATGGAGAGGTGGAACTTGACGTCCGGAAGATCGACGGGTCGCGGATTTTTGTGGCTCACGAACGCCACGTTTTCCTGGCCGGGACCAAAACCCGCGGCGGCGAAACCCTGAAGAAGCCTTTCGTCGTTCCGCGCGGTGCAGTTCTTGCCCCGACCTGGGACGGCCGAAACGGCAAGAGTCCGGAACGTCTATACCGCGTTTTCCCGAACGGCATCTACGAGGCTCTGCGTGGCACTCTGCACGCCGTCCGGAAATACGGTCTGCGGAAGAAGCGCGGCGAGTTGCAGATCCTACGCGACATTTCAAACCGCCTGGCCACAAACCTCGCTGTTTTAATGGAGGGCAAATCCGCCTCAAGCCGCGAGTTGTACCGAGCACAAAAGGATCTCGCGGAAATTGCCATGGAACTCGGGCGACCAATCGGCGAACTGAAAGCACAAGCCGCGGAAAAAGTGGAAGCTGCCGCAACACTTGAAGTGGAACACCCTTCGGGTACGCGAAGCAAGAACATCCCAGCTACGGCTCAACGCGTTCGCGCGGCCAAAAACCGCGTTGATCGGCGTCGCGACCAAATCCACCGGATCGCTCCGCGCGTACAGTTCTACGAGCAGGTATTGGCCCAAGCGATCGGCGGCATTTTCGATGATCTCGGAGCGCTCCGTAAAATCTTGCAAGCCGAGCGGCTTCAGCTCACGCTCAGCTTCTCGCCGAAGGTTCGGCGTATCTTCGCAAACCGAGTCAACTTCGCCTTGCAACGTCTCTTGCCTCAACTTGACGCAGCACCGTTCCTGAAAACCGCCAAAATGATCCGGCTTGATCTTGCCAGGGCCAAAGCGGCCAAAAGCAAAGATTTTGCTCTGGCGGCGATTGACCGGATTCTCACGGCCATCCGCCTCAAGGAAGCCCAGCGGGCATTTGAAACTCGCGTCATCCTGCCGCTGGCGCTGAACGAGGATATGGACATCACGACTGAAGCCGACTTCCGACACACACTACGACGGCTGTCTGATTTTGCGCTTCGGTTCCATCGGGAAATCAATGACACGGGCTTCCTGCGGCCGGTCAAGGAACGCGTTCTGGAGGCGATTCGCAACACCATTCTGGAGGAATTCGGCCCCGTGGCCGATCCGGACGCGGAGCGGCTGAAGGAACAATTGAAAGCCATCTCGCGCATGCTCTAGCAAGGAGGTTACGCGGCACTTTTCATAAAAAGTCGCCGCGTTTTTTTATTTAATAAAAAAATCGCCGACTCGAATGTGATCGAATCGGCGAGAACGTTGTATCACTCCTCCTTGCGAAGCGTCAAACGACGAGCGCAGGACGGCACGCCACGACGCTCATTTCTACTTTCCGGCCAGTGATGGTTAATCGTTGGTCCGCACTGCGAGAGCCAAAGCTCGAGGTAGCAAAGATCACGCTCTCCCCGCTTCTTGCCATACTGAGTTCCAAGCAGAGCAAAATCATGGTCGGCGAGAGACTGTGGGTGATGCGTAGCAAGGGCGACACCTTCTTCAAAGGTCAGACCGCTCCGACGGCCACAAGAGCAAAGAATAGTTAGGCAGGCGTCCGACGTTTGACCAACGGTCGTCATGCCGTCGTCCACGCCACAGATAAGGTACGGGGAAGGTTTTTCCCCGATGCTGTGCAAATTTTTCAACTGACTGGCAACCTCATCGGCAATAAACCCCCTCTTCCCCTCCACGACGAGCCGCTCCATTTGGTGCTCAAGGGAAAGTACGCTGTGCGGCACGACAATGAGAAACGGGATACGATCAGTATCCATCTTACCGACCCTACACACAAGATCAGCGAGCGGAGCCAACCAATGGCGGAAATCGTCTCTGGTTTTCCAAGCAGCCGCTGCCCAGCCGCACTCGACGAGCCGCTCGACCTGCTGCTCAAAAAGCTCTCCGTACATGGTTTCTTCGCTCGGATAATGAACAGGAATCATTTCCTCCTCCTTTGGCTCGCCTTAGCTTCACGCGTAGGCGGTCCATTTCTGTTCTTGGGTGCAAAAAAACGGCGGAGGATTCCTCCACCGCCGTCCCCTTTCAACGTTCTAAAATTGAGTTTATCAAATCTTCAACGTTTGAGTCAAATAGCTTATCCACACAACGCTTTTTAGCTCCCTATCTTGGTGAACTGACAAAAAAACATCAATAATTTTTACCAACTCTTGAATTTGAACTTTGGTAATTTTGAGCGCAGCTATTTTTTTAAAATCATTTTTCAAAACAAAACGCAAAATTTTAATGGCTGCCGTGGAAATTGGTAGCTCGCTCTTGCCACACTTGCCACACATAAGTCCCCCGCGATCCGCATCAAAAAAATTTTTGCCTGGCATAATTTTATTTTTACATTTTACACAAGTATAAAGTTCCGGCGTCCAACCGAGCAAAGATAACAATTTTAAAACAAAGAATTTTGATAGAGAGTATACTTTCAGAAAATCCTTATTTTTTTCTTTATCAAAAATTTGTAATGTCTCAACAAGCAATTCGTAAATTTTTAAATCCGGGTGATCGGTTTTAGTGAAGATATCTAAAACCTCTAGACAAAAACTTGCCAATACGGTTTTTCCTAAATCATTTTTAATATTCAAAAAATTTTTTTCTCTGTCCGCACCGGCGATTTGATAATAATTTTTTCCCGGAGCAACCATCAAATTGATTACAGAAAATAATTCAAGATGCCCAGCCATTTTACTTTTTATTTTTCGTACTCCCTTGGCCACGGCGGAAATTTTTCCAAACTCATCAGTATAAATTACAAAAAGACGATCGCTTTCACGATAGTCTTGTTTTCTTAAAATTATACCTTTTACGAGCCGTGTCATTTTTTTCTATCAAAAAAACTTTGTAAAATAATCATGGCGGCGACGGCATCACGATCTTTCACTCTGGATTCCGCCATCAATTTATCAACCATCGTACTTGAAAATCTTTCATCTTCCGTTTCTACCGGCATAGTTAAATTATCTTTCAAAAAATCAACAAAACGCGATACCTCTTCCGCTTGCGGACCCGCCCCACTCGCCATGGTGAGTGGCATACCGACTACAATTTTTTCCACCTCCTCCTGTTCACAAATTTTTTTTATCTCCGCCAATAAAAAATCTCGCCCCTTGTTTTCTAAAATAAAAAATGGTGAAGCTATTTTTGTTTCGTCACTGCCCGTCGCAAACCCGACTCTTCTTTCACCATAATCAATTCCTAAATAGTTCATAATTTTGTCAAAATTTCATGGCCGTCTTTGGTCACGGCTATTGTGTGTTCAAAATGAGCCGCCAATTTACAATCAACGGTTTCCACTGTCCAGCCGTCACGTTTTGTCTGCACCGCGGCAGAACCAGCACAAACCATTGGTTCGATACAAATCGTCATCCCCTCTTTCAATTCAACCGGTGACTCATCGCCGTCCCAAAAATTAGGGATACGCGGCGGTTCATGAACATATTTGCCAACACCATGACCAACCAAATCCCGCACCACTGAAAAACCCGCTTCCTCCACGCGAGCTTGGACCGCTTCTGCGATATCGCGGATTGCGTTGCCCGGTTTTACTTGATTTATGCCAACTTCAAGAGCTTGTCTTGTTGTTTCAATTAATCTTTTTGCTTCCGGAGTTATTTTCCCAACACCCACAGTAAGCGCCGCATCTACAAAAAATCCGTTTTCGCCGGCCGGATATTTCAACCCCAAATCAAGACAAAGCACATCTCCCTCGCGAAGAAGTCTCGCGGGAAGAGCTGGCGCATGAACCACTTCTCTATTGACTGATGTACATAAAGTCGTAGGAAATGGGCTGTCACTCGAGCTCGGCCGATAATTTTTAAAAGCCGGCAGGGCGTTATTTTTTGCAATCAAATCTTCCGCCAATTCGTTCAATTCAACGGTGCTAACTCCTGGCTTTGCCGCCAAAGATAATTCTTTCAAAACCATAGCTAAAATTTTTCCGCCTTGCCGCATTACATTAATTTCTTCCTGAGTTTTTATAATAATTTTTTCCATAAATTTATTGAGTTTTTTCTTCAAGCTTCATTACAATATCTTCAAAAATTTTCTTAATCGCCCCGACGCCCTGAACTTCAATCAATTTCCCTTCTTTCACATAATAACCAAGAATTGGCTCTGTTTCCGTATGATAAATCTGAAGCCGTTTTGCAATTGCTTCCGGCTTATCATCGTCGCGCACAACAAGATGCTCTCCGCAGACATCGCAAATTTCATCTCGCCGTGGCGGTTTATTTATAATATTGTAAATTGCGCCGCACTTCGGGCAAACTCTCCGGCTCGCCAATCTTTTCTGAACTTCTTCATCACTTATTGTAAATAAAATTGCCCAGTCCAAACCAATATTTTTTTCTAAAAATTCAAGCTGGTTTATATTCCGCGGATAACCATCCAAAATAAATCCATTTTGATATTTTGGCGCAGAAAGTTCGCCGACAATAATTTTATTGACAATTTCGTCCGGGACAAGCTGTCCTTTATTGATTAAAGAATCCGCCAGCTTACCAAGCTCTGTTTGATTTTTTATCTCCTGCCGAAAAACTTCTCCGGGAGATAAAACCCCTAAATTATATTTTTTTGCCAACATTTCCGCCTGTGTACCCTTACCCGATCCTTGCGGCCCGAACATGGCGATTTTTAACAGTCCTTTCATAAGCACGAAACCCACACTTTTGTGTGGGCTATTTGTAAATTAAATTTTTTAATTTTTGATAATCAACTGAAGAAATTTTTCCGGTCTTAATCATTTTAAAAATTTCCGGTAAAACATGCAACCTGTATTCTTCAACTGTAACTCCGCCCGACCCCATAAATTTCACTATCATGCTTTTTACGAGTGACCGCTGTTCTTGATTCAATGTCCCGATATGGAAAAGTATTTTTTCTACTTCAAGTGAGGTGGTAAAAAGCATTCCTTGTTTTTTGGCTTTGCCGCCGCTACCGAAAATAATGTCGAAAAAACCCATATTCAAATTTTTTATTTTCGATTCTAAATTCTAAATTACAGGCCGTCGTACTCGCGCATGGTAAGCTGGGAGTCAATTTGTCTTATAGTTTCGAGTACTACGGAAACAACAATCAAGACGCTTGTTCCGCCAAACTGCAAAACTTGCACGCCTGAAATTTGTTGCAAAATCATCGGCAAAACTGCGATAATCGCGAGAAACAAAGCGCCCGCCAAGATAATTCTCGAAGTTGTTGCGCCGAGATACTGCGCGGTCGGCGCACCTGGCCTGATACCCGGAATAAATCCTCCGTTTTTTTGGAGATTATCGGCAATCTGCTGCGGGTGAAAAATAACCGCGGTATAAAAATAAGTGAAACCAAAAACCAAAATAAAATAAAGCATACCGTAAATCAGTTGATTGCGAAAAATATCAATTACCCATTGCGCGCCCCCGGCAATCCAAGCCGATTTAGCCTGCACAAAAAACTGGGCGACCATCGGCGGGAGAAGAATAAGAGAAATCGCAAAGATAATCGGTATTACACCAGCCATATTAACCCGAAGAGGCAAATGTGTTGAAGCACCTCCATACATTTTTGTCCCTCGCACCTGTTTAGCGTAAGAAACCGGAACTTGCCGCTGTCCCTCGGTAATAATTACCACTCCAACAATCGTGACTATGGCGATGAACGCGAAGATTAAAAAATTAAAAACCTGTGAAGCATCAAACACCACTAAAGCTTGCTGCACGGCAGCGGGCAAACCGCTTATAATTCCAGCAAAAATTAAAAGTGAAATACCGTTTCCGATTTTTTTCTCGGAAATAAGTTCGCCAATCCACATCAAAAAAATCGTACCGGCGGTGATTGTCATAACTGTGCTAAAAAGCCGCCAAGGAGAAACGTCTGTAATAATTGGATTAGCTGATTGCCGAAGCATCGCAATCATACTGTAAGCTTGCAACGCCGCAAGCGGTACGGCCAAAATTCTTGTCCATTGATTTATTTTTTGCCGGCCATATTCTTCTTTTCCAAGCTCTTCGAGCCGCGGAACGATCATCATCAACAATTGAAAAATAATGGAAGCCGTAATGTATGGAGCGACACCCAACATCACCACGGAAAAATTTTCCATGCTTCCGCCGGAAAAGACATTCAATAACCCGAGAATTTGATTTGATTCAAAAAATTTCTTTAAATTTTCAAGATTAACTCCCGGAACCGGAATATGCGCGGCCAAACGAAAGATACCCAACATCAGAAGGACAAAAAGAATATTCTTGCGTAAATCAGGAATTTTCCAAATTTGAATAAATTTTTGCCACATATTAATTATTGGACAATTTATCTACTTCTAAATAATTTTTCCGCCAGCATGTTCTATTTTTTCCTTAGCGCTCACGGACACGGCGCAATTTTCAATAATCAATTTCTTTTTTATTTCTCCACTGCCTAAAATTTTTACTAATACTTTCATTTTACCAACTAATCCCTTTTCTAACAATGTTTTTGGTGTAACGCGTTCATTATCATTAAATTTCTTTTCTAAATCGCCAACATTTACCGCGACCATTTTAGGATACGGACTCTTGAAACCACGTAACTTCGGCGTGGACATAATAATTCTTTTCATACCCAAAAGCTTCAAGCCGCCTTTTCCGCCCGATCTTGCCCGCTGACCTTTTTGTCCTCTTCCACTATAAGTACCCGTGCTTCCAAGACCTCGGCCAACACGTTTTACTTTTTTTCTTGACCCGGAAGATGGTTTAATTGTGTGTAATGTTAACGACATAAATCCTATTTCCTTAATTCTAATTTCAGCCTACCTAAAGCATTAATCGTTGCTCTGCTGTTGTTAATTTTATTTTTTGAACCCAGAATTTTTCCAACTACGTTCGGCACGCCGGCTAATTCAAAAACAGTCCGCATAGCACCACCAGCCTTAACGCCCGTGCCTTTTGGCGCAGGTTTCAGAAGAACTATGGCCGCACCAAATTTTTCTATAATTTCATAAGGAATTGTTTCATTTTTAAGCGGCACGGTTACCAAATTTTTCTCAGCCTTAGTCCCCGCTTTTGCCACGGCTTGCGTCACATCAGACCCTTTTGCCACTGCTACTCCTACCCGTCCTTTTTTATCACCAACAATAACACAAGCGCGAAATTTCATTCTTTTTCCGCCCGCTGTCACTCTTGTCACGCGCGCTATTTCAAGAATTTTTTGTTCAAATTCTCTTTCTTTTTCAAATGCCCTTTCTCTTCTTCTTCCTTGGCCGCTTTTGTTAGGTGTCATATTTAAAACTTTAAAAAATTAAAATTTTATTCCGCCTTCTCTCGCACCGTCGGCGACTGCTTTTATTCTACCATGATAGGCAAAACCGCCCCTATCAAAAATTACTGCTTCAATTCCTAATTTTTTTGCTTTTTCTGCAATTAATTTTCCCACTTCATAAGCAATTGCTACTTTGTTTGTTTTATCACCAAGATCTTTTGGCGTCGCCGGAACAACTCTTTTGTTTTTTCCCACGGTCTTTTTCCCTAAAGCAAAATCAGAAACTGCGGCAAGCGTTTTGCCGCTAATGTCGTCGATCAACTGCGCGCTTACATGTTTGTCGCTTCGAAAAACAGCAAGCCTCGGTCTTTTTTGGTCGCCAACAATTTTCGCCCTAATGCGCGAACGACGTCTTGCTTTCTTTGTTTTTTTTATTTGCTGTAAATTTTTCATATCCTTAAAATTCTATTTTTCCGCCAAAGGCGGACGCATTCTATTTATTTTGTTATGCTCCCGATCCAGCTCCGGCAGCTTTCGCCGCCTTTCCGGCTTTCTTAACAATTATTTCATCAATATATTTTATCCCTTTCCCCTTATATGGTTCCGGCGGTTTTAAGGCCCGAAGCTCTGCCGCTACTTCTCCGACCAACTGTTTATCAATGCCACTAACGGAAATAACATTTTTATCAATCCCCGCGGCAATACCCTTGGGAAGAGAAAACTCAACGGGATGGGAAAAACCCAGACTCAAATTAATTTTATCGCCAGCGATGGCTGCTTTATAACCAACACCGTTTATTTCCAATTTTTTTTCAAAACCAACCGTCACGCCAATAATCATGTTTTTAATTATACTGCCATAAAGCCCCCAAAGCGCTTTGTCTGATTTTAATTCCGGATCCTTAACGGTTATTTTTACTTCATTATTTTCTAAAATAATTGTCACCCGAGGATGAATAGTTTCTTTCATCTCTCCCTTCGGACCCTTAACCGAAACAAAAGATTGATCGATTTTTATCTCGACTCCCTTTGGAATGGCAATTAATTTTTTACCTATTCTTGACATAAATTTTTAGTAAATTTCACAAAGTACTTCTCCGCCCAATCCTCTCTTCTTCGCCTCAGAAGCAGTGAAAAGCCCCTGTGAAGTAGAAATTATCGCAACGCCAATTCCACCCAAAACTTTAGGCAAATCCATTTTTGAGGCATAAACTCTTCTGCCTGGCTTACTCACTCTTTTTAAATTTCTCACAGCCGGAGAACCGTCAACATCATATTTCAAAACAACTTTCAATTGTCTTTCTTTTTCCAAAACCTCCGTGCTGGCTATAAATTTTTCCGCTTCCATTATTTTGGCAATTTCAAACTTAATCCTTGAAAAGGGAATCATAACCACGTCCTTTTTTACAAGAACGGCATTTCTAATTCTGGTAAGCATGTCTGAAATTGGATCCATAGTATTGATTCGATGTTTAAATGGTGTTTTTTAATAATTAGCCGGTTCTACCAACTCGACTTTGTCACGCCCGGAAGTTCTCCGCGATTGGCAAGCTCTCTGAAACATATCCGGCACAACTCAAACTTTCTCATATATCCCCTCTTTCTGCCGCAACGCCAACATCGCCGAACTTCACGAGTTTTAAATTTCGGTTTTTTAAGCGATTTGGAAATTTGTGCTTCAGTAGCCATATTTTATTAGCGACGTAGGGCGAGAGAAATGAAGAAATTTATTTTTCCATTTCCGAGCCGAGGAGCTAAAATGGATTAGAAATCCATATTCTTATGCCTCTTGCATGGGAAAACCCATCAATTTTAATAAAGTTAATCCTTTTTCTTTGTTATGCGCTGTGGTTTTGATAGTCACCTGCAAACCGTGGATTTTTTCAATTTCTTCTGATTTAATTTCTGGAAAAGATATATCTTCCCTAAAACCAACTGATAAATTTCCATCTTTATCTAAAAATTTCTGAGAAATTCCGCGAAAATCGCGAACGCGAGGAAAGGTAATATTAATCAACTTATCAATGAAATCATACATTCTCGTTCCCCGCAAAGTCACAACCAAACCAACTGGCATTCCTTTTCTTATTTTAAAATTAGAAATTGATTTTTTTGCCAATGTTTTAACCGGTTTTTGTCCCGTGATCTTTTTCAAGGTATCTTCAACAATATCCAAAAACTTAGCATCATTCAGGCTGGCGGACAATCCGGCAGTCACCACAACTTTTTCTATTTTCGGCACAGCTAAATTATTTTCATAACCAAAAATCTTTTTCATTTCCGGAATGACTTCTTTGGTATATTTTGTTTTAATTCTTGATTCGTTTTTCATAGATTTAATTAATCTCGATTTATTCAATTACCTCTTTACACTTTTTACACATTCTAACCTTTTTACCGTTCTCCAAAATTTTATAACCAACTCTTGTCAATTTATTACATTTATTACAAGTCAACATGACGTTTGAAACGCGGAGCGGCGCTGGAAACTGAATCCGCTGTCCCTTTTCTCCGTCACGGCGAGGACGCATATGCTTAACTACCAAATTTAAGCCTTCAACTACAAGCTTTCTTTCTTCCGGAAAAACTTCAAGAACTTTCCCTTCTTTCCCTTTGTCTTTCCCGGTGATAATTTTTACTTTATCTGATTTTTTTATTTTCATATTATTATAATTTTATAACACCTCGGGGGCCAAAGAAATAATTTTCATAAAACCCTTGGAGCGGAGCTCTCTCGCCACTGGACCAAAAATTCTTGTTCCTTTTGGCTCTTTACTTTTCTTATCAATAATAACTGCTGCGTTATCGTCAAATCTAACGTAAGTTCCGTCTGGTCGGCGCGTTTCTTTTCTTGTTCTAACAATCACGGCATGAACCACATCACTTTTTTTCACCATTCCGTGCGGCACCGCTTCCTTCACAACACATGTAATAATGTCTGCGAGGCGCGAATATCTTTTTTTATAACCGCCCAAAACTCTAATACACTGGAGTTTTTTTGCTCCAGTATTATCTGCGACGATTAACATTGTGCGGTGCTGAATCATATATAAAAATTAAACTTTTATCTATTTAACAATTCTCCATCTTTTTTCTTTTGAAATTGGCCGACATTCTTCAAAATTAACTTTATCTCCAAGCTTGCATTCATTCTTTTCATCATGAACTTTATATTTATGGCTTCTCTTGTAGCGCTTGCCATATTTGGGATGAACTTTAATTTCCTGAACTTCAACAACGGCGGTTTTATCCATTCTGTGTGAAACTACGACACCCTGAAATTTTCTTTTATTTTTCATTTCTGCTGACATAATTGAAAAAGTTATTTATTTGTTGAAACGACCAGCTCTTCTTTTTTAACCACACCTTCTATTTTTCTCTGTTTTTGTAAAGTTAAAATATGAGCAACCAACTGTTTCTGAACCCTGATTTCTCGGACATTTTTATGCTGACGACCGGCTACCTTGAATTTCAATGTTTGCAAATCTTCCTTTGCTTTTACCAGCATGGCCCCGAGTTCTTTGTCGCTTTTATTTTTTAATTCTTTAAATTTTGTCATCATAGGAATCAACTTTTACTTTGAAACAAAAGTAGTTTTCATTGGTAATTTATGTGAAGCCAATCTCATTACTTCTTTCGCCGCCTCGGGCGTAACACCATCCATTTCAAAAAGTATCATGCCTGGTTTCACGGGGACCACATAATGATCAACCGAACCCTTTCCGCCGCCCATTGGAATTTCATTTCCTTTTGTGGTAACTGGCTTATCCGGAAACAATCTAATCCAAATTTTTCCGCCCTTTCTCAAAGCTCTAATTAAAGTACGCCGCACTGCTTCAATTTGTCTCGCGGTTATCCAAGCATATCCCATTGATTTCAATCCAAATCTCCCGAAACTAACTTCGGTCTTGCGGCTGGCAATCCCCTTTCCCCTTCTTCTTCCCTTAAAAGATTTTCTATGTTTTACTTTTTTAGGCGTCAACATATTTTTTACTTAAACACTTCTCCTTTATAAATCCAAACCTTGATACCGACAGCACCATAAATTGTAAAAGCCGCGCCGCCCGCGTAATCAATATCGGCCCGCAAAGTGTGTAACGGAATTTTTCCCCATGAAAGAGTTTCTTCTCTTGCAATTTCCGCTCCGTCCAGTCTTCCGGAAGCGACGACTTTCACGCCTTTAGCTCCGGCTCGCTCAACTCTTCCGAGTGATTGCTTCAATACTCTTCTAAAGGGGATTCTTTTTTCAATATCGGAAATCATTGTTTGTAAAACTATTTCGGCCGAAGTGCTTGGATTTTGCACTTCCTGAACATTCAAATTAAACGTTACCTTCTTGTCCAAAAATTTTTCTTTTATTTTTTTTCTTAAATCTTCGATGCCCGTACCTGCGTGACCGATAATTAAACCTGGCTTGGCTGAATGGATGATAACCGTGACGGCATTGGCCGTTCTTTCAATTTCTACTTTTGCTACTGCCGCATCGCGAAGCGTCTTTTTCAAGAAATCCCTAATATCTACGTCCTGCCGCAATCTGGCCACGTAGTCTTTTTTAGCAAACCATTTAGAATTCCAAGTATAGATCTGGCTTTGCCCTGTTCTGAAAATTTTTGGATGAACTTTCTGTCCCATTTTGCTTGTAAATTAATTATTTTACTTTGAACCTGTTTTACGCGGAAAAATCTTTTTCAAAAAACCTCTTGTATTTCTCGTTTCTCCTTTTACCGGAGCCCCCGATTCTTTTTGTTTCTTTTGTTCCGTTTCCGTTTTGTGAGCTTCTTCTTTTACTTTCTCTCTTGTAAAAGTCTTTAAGGTTTCCACTACCTTGGGTTTTTCTAGAGCAGCTGATTTCGCCTCTGCCGCCTGTCTACTTTCCACTCTTTCACCAAGAACTAAATTAATATGCGCTGATCTCTTTTTAATAGGCGCTGCTCTGCCAAAAGCGCGCGGACGCCATCTTTTCAAAACCGGCCCGCCGTCAACTGATATTGATTTAATATACAAATTTTCTTTTTTTAATTTAAAATTATTCACCGCATTGGCAATACCAGAATTCAAAAGTTTCAAAACCGGCGTGGCTGCGGCTTTTGTCATAAACTGAAGCTGATTTATAGCTTCCCCAACATCCAAACCGCGAACTAAATCAATCACCCACCTTGTTTTCCGCGGAGACATTCTGACAAATTTTACCTGAGCTTTAATTTCCATAAATTATTTTTTAGTTGTCTCGGCCTTGGTTGCTGACGCTTCCGTTTTTGCCGTTTCGGCCTGCTTCTGCTCTAAGTCTTTTTGCATTTTACCGCCATGTCTAATAAATTTTCTTGTCGGAGAAAATTCACCCAATTTGTGACCAACCATATCTTCAACAATCAAAACCGATAAATGTATTCTCCCATTATAAACGCCAATGGTAAAACCAACCATTTCCGGGGTAATCGTTGACGCCCGCGCCCAGGTTTTGATTATGGTTTTATCATTAGGTTTCAACTTTGAAACCTTATCAAGCAATTTAAGATCCACATACGGACCTTTTTTCAAACTTCTCGACATATTTTAATTACTTTCTGCGTTTAATAATGAATTTATTCGACCATTTATTAGCTTTTCTTGTTTTAACGCCCAACGCGTGTTTACCCCATTTTGTCTTTGGATATTTCAAACCGATTGGGGAAAGACCTTCTCCGCCGCCGTGCGGATGATCAACTGGATTCATGGCTTTACCGCGGACAGTTGGCCTAAAACCCCGATACCTCATTCTTCCGGCTTTGCCCCAGCGAATCAAGCGTTTATCTTTTACTCCAACTTCTCCGATAGTCGCCATACACTCTTTTTTAACCATTCTCACTTCGCGTGACGGCATTTTAAGCTGCGCGTAAGGACCGTCAACGGCTAAAAGTTGAACAGCCATCCCTGCGCTTCTGGCCATTACTCCGCCCATACCTGGCTGCAATTCAATATTGTGAACAACCGTACCAATCGGGATATTTAGAAGTGACGTGCGATTTCCAACCTTAACATCAATTTTATTTCTTGAAGAAACAATTTCGTCGCCAACCACAAGACCGGCAGGAGCGACAATATATCTTTTTTCTTGATCGGCATATTCCAAAAGAGCAATACGCGCGGTTCGATTCGGATCATATTCAATGGCCAAAACTTTTGCCGGAACATCAAACTTGCTACGAATAAAATCTATGTCGCGCAGATACCTTTTTGTTCCCCCGCCTCGATGGCGCACGGTAATTTTCCCAGTGTTGTTGCGTCCAGAATTTTTCTTCTTGATAAAAATCAGGGATTTTTCCGGCTCAAATTTCGTAATATCTTCAAAGGTGTCCCCCGATGATTTTCGGCGGCCGGGGCTTGTTGGATTGTGGACCTTGATTGACATCTTAAAAACTTAAAACTTAATTACACTCCTTCGTAAACTTCAATTTTATCTCCCGGTTTCAAAGTAATAATTGCTTTTTTCCATTTTTTTGTAACTCCCAAAGTTTTTCCATATCTAACCTTTTTTCCTCTAACATGAATAATATTCACACTAACGGGCTTAACTCCATATGCTCGCTCAATCGCTTTGGCAATTTCAATTTTATTTGTTTTCAAAGCAACTTCAAAAACATACTGACCATACGGCGAAAGAAAGGAGGATTTTTCCGTAATCAAAGGTTTAATGAGTACACCCAAAGCTTTTCCCACTTCTTTTTTTACAGTCTTTTTCTCTTTCGGTTCCACGGCAACAACTTTCTTTGGTTCCTCTTTCTCATCTTTTTTTGGTATTTCTTTTTTTGTTCTAGAAAAAAGCGACATAATTATTTTTTCAAAATTTCCTGCACGGCTTTCAGTGTGGCAACCGGCAACATTAGATATTCGTAATTTAATACATCAACTACATTAAGGTTTACCGATTCAAGTGTTTTGAGGTAAGACAGGTTGGCCGCTGATTTAATTATTTTTTTATCATTATCGGCTAAAACAAGGAGCGTCTTTTTTTCTTTATTCGGTAATTTATTTAAAACTTCCAAAAACTTCTTAGTTTTAAAATTTTCCAATTCCAGTTTATCCAAAAGAATAATCTTTTCATCTTTTGCTCTGTCGGACAAACACATAAGTAACGCTTTTCTTTTCATTTTTTTATTAATTTTTTGATGAAAATTTCTGTCATTTCTCGGTCCAAAAGTAACGCCACCGCCAACCCAGAGAGGAGAACGGATCGAGCCATGACGAGCCCGACCAGTGCCTTTTTGCCGCCATGGTTTAATACCGCCGCCGCGAACTTCACCGCGATTTTTAGTATGAGCCAAAACTTGCCGGCGATTAGCCATCTGGGCAACCACAGCTTGGTGAACCAATCCTTCTTTCGTTTCGACCTCAAACAAAGCGGCGTCAAGTTTTTCTTCGCCCACCACCTCGCCGTTCATATTGTAAACTTTTGCTTTCAACATAATATTACTTCTGGCTGATTAAAACCACTGCTCCCCTTTTTCCGGGAATTGCCCCTTTAATGGCCAAAACATTTTTTTGCTCATCAACATCTATAACTTCCAAATTTTTAATAGTCACCCGCTCGCCGCCCATCCGCCCAGCCATCCTCATACCTTTAAAAACTCTTTGCACGCCGCCGGCGCCAATTGAACCCGGACTTCTCAAATTATCTTTGTGGCCGTGTGTTGCCGGTCCACCGCGGAAATGATGACGTTTCACTACGCCGGCAAAACCCATGCCTCGGGAAGTTCCAACCACCTGGACTTTTTCGCCCGGCACAAGAACAGAAACCTTTATCTCTTGACCTCGTGAATATTCTTCTGGTTTTTCAATGGCAATCTCTGTTAAATATCTAAAATTTTCCAAATCTTTAAGATGCCCTGCTTCGGGTTTGTTTAATTTTTTAACAACATCAAACCCTATCTGCACTGCATTTACTCCATCTTTCTCCTCAGTTTTCACCTGAGTCACTTTGCATGGTCCAGCCGAAATCAAAGTCACGGGGACGACGGTTCCGTCTTCCTTAAATTTCTGTGACATCTCTAATTTTTTACCCAGTATAAATTTCATAATTCTTAAAACAATTGCTCTTTTGGGTTTTAATTAACCATCACCTCTTCTTTTAAAACAAAAAACCGAACTTAAAGCCGGCTTTTTCTGACCCGGATTCTAAGTTGTCGTAATTTCTTGGTTAATTGTAAAACCTTCCAAATAGTTTCAAGGGCCAGTAGAGGTTTTGTCCTGCCCTTTTGGCAAAGAACGGTTATCCATTCTTCCTCAAAAGGGCCAGACATCTTTCTTTACTCTCCCCAAACTAATTAACTTACATTTTTATTTCCACATCTACTCCAGCCGGAAGAGCCAGATTGGTAAGAGCATCAACTGTTTTCGACGTGGGTTCTAAAATATCAATCAATCTCTTATGTGTTCGCATTTCATACTGCTCCCGAGAATCCTTATGGACGAAAGTTGAACGGTTAACCGTGTACTTTCTAATCTCAGTTGGCAGAGGTGTCGGACCAGAAATTGAAGCGCCGGACCTAATAGCCGTTTCAACTATGGTCTTTGCCGATTGATCAATAATTTTATGATCATAGGCACGAATCTTAATTCTGATCCTTGCCCGCACTTCTTCTTTTTCTACTTTTTCAGGAGCTTTGTTTTCCATTTTAATTTAATCAAGCCCCGCCCCCGGGAACTGCCCCAGGGGACGGGATAAGAACGATGTTATTTTATAATTTTAGTCACTACGCCAGCACCGACAGTTTTACCGCCTTCGCGAATGGCAAATTTTGTTTTTTCTTCAAGCGCAACCGGCACAATCAATTTGATTTTCAAACTGACAGTATCGCCAGGCATAACCATTTCTGTACCCGCGGGCAATTCTACTTCGCCAGTAACATCTGTAGTTCTAATATAGAATTGTGGTTTGTAACCTTTAAAAAATGGTTTATGGCGACCGCCTTCTTCTTTTGTTAAGGCGACAACTTCAGCTTCAAATTCTGTATGAGGAGTAACTGAACCGGATTTCGCCAAAACTTGACCGCGCTCAACGTCTTCTTTTTTGGTACCGCGAAGCAAAAGACCTGCGTTATCGCCAGCTCTGCCTTCATCCAAGGATTTATTAAACATTTCAATGCCGGTCACAACAGTCTTTTGTGTATCTCTCATGCCGACGATTTCCACTTCATCATTCAACTTGACTATGCCCCTTTCAATTCTTCCGGTAACAACAGTGCCGCGACCTTCAATTGAGAAGATATCTTCAATTGGCATCAAAAACGCCTGATCAACCGGACGTTGCGGTTCTGGAATATATTCATCCAAAGTTTTGGCAAGTTCCAAAATCGGCTTAGCAGCTTCTTCGTCATTCGGATTTTGAAGCGCTTTTAAGGCAGAACCACGAATAATCGGAGTGGTATCGCCAGGAAATTCATATTTCTTTAAAAGATCTCTCACTTCTTCTTCCACTAAATCAATCAATTCTTTGTCCTCAACCATATCAACTTTATTCAAGAAGACAACAATGTAAGGAACACCAACTTGACGAGCCAAGAGAATGTGCTCTCTGGTCTGTGGCATTGGACCGTCAGTCGCGGAAACAACCAAAATAGCGCCGTCCATCTGAGCCGCACCGGTAATCATATTTTTAATGTAGTCGGCATGGCCTGGACAATCAACGTGCGCATAATGGCGCTTCTCGGTCTCATACTCAACATGAGCTGTAGCAATAGTAATACCTCTCGCCTTCTCTTCTGGGGCGGAGTCAATCTGATCAACACTTTTATCAGATGCTTTCATGCCGTGTGCTCTAAGCACAGTCAACATAGCCGCTGTTAAAGTGGTTTTGCCATGGTCAACATGGCCGATTGTTCCCACGTTCACGTGGGGTTTTGCTCGTTCGAATTTTTCTGCCATATTTTAAAAACTCCTTACGCGACCCCTGATTTTTCAGGGTTTTATCCAGCCGCAAATTAATAATTTTAAGACTATTTTCAATTATAATACCTTTCCTTTGTTTTGGCAACTACTCTACTGGTTCAAAATAAAATCGGCTTTCTTCTTCCTTTTTTTCTGGAATTTCTTCTTCGGGCACGGGAAGCACGTCACCAACTGCATTTTTAACCTCTTCGCGCCATATTGCAATATCCTGATTTATTTTTTCTATTTTATCCGGTGCGCGAAAATTTGTCAAGTCCTCCCCCGGAGGCACGTTTTCCGTTATTTGCTCATAATCTTCCATCTTCATCATCACGTAAGCGTCTCCTCTTGCCGAATCGTAAAAAACAACCTTATCCCCTGTTTTTTTTATTAGACTAAAAAGTCTTTCAAAGATTTCTTTCATCATATTTTAGTTGTTTTTAAACAATCTTCAAAATTATATGATTTTATTTTTTTCCTCTTTCCCCAATGATTGTTTCAGCTACATTACGTGGCACCTCTGAATAATTTTCAAATTCCATGTTGTAAGAAGCTCGACCCTGAGTCATGGAGCGAAGAGAAGTGGCATAACCAAACATTTCCGCGAGCGGCACCATGGCCTCAATAACTTTAATGCCGCCTCTATCACGCATTTCCTGAATTTGGCCGCGCTTAGAATTTAAATCACCAATTACTTCACCCATAAATTGTTCCGGAGTTAAAACTTCCACTTTCATCATTGGTTCAAGCAAAACTAATCCTGCCTTTTTTGCGCCTTCCTGAACAGCCAAAGATCCGGCAATTTTGAAAGCTGCTTCCGAAGAATCAACTTCATGGAATGAACCGTCAAAAACCGTAACTTTTACGTCAATCACGGGATATCCGGCCAAAATACCTTTTTCTAAGGCTTCTTTTGCTCCTTTTCCAATTGGCGCAATATACTCTTTGGGAACAACACCACCCTTAATTTCATCAATAAATTCAAAACCCTTTCCTTTTTCGTTAGGTTCAACTTTAAGCCAACAATGGCCGTATTGACCGCGGCCGCCTGATTGTCTAATATATTTTCCTTCAGCCTCCGCGGATTTTTTAATGGTTTCTTTATAAGCAACTTGCGGCTTACCAACATTGGCTTCCACTTTAAATTCTCTTTTCATGCGGTCAACAATAATATCCAAATGTAATTCACCCATACCGGCGATAATAGTCTGCAAAGTTTCTTCATCAGTCCTGACGCGGAAAGTCGGATCTTCTTCTGCCAATTTCTGCAATGCGACCCCCATTTTTTCTTGGTCAGCTTTTGTTTTCGGCTCAACGGCAATATCAATAACCGGTTCCGGAAAGACAATTGATTCAAGCATGGCTGGATGATCCGGATCGGAAAGAGTGTGACCAGTAAAAGTATTTTTTAAACCGACAGCCGCGGCAATTTCTCCGGCATAAACTTCATCAACGTCTTCGCGGTGATTGGCGTGCATTCGGACAATGCGACCGATTCTTTCCCGTTCGCCAGTTGAAACATTTAAAACATATGATCCAGCCTTGATTGTTCCTGCATAAACTCTAAAAAAACAAAGTTTGCCGACATACGGATCAGAAGCAACTTTAAAAGCTAAAGCCGTGAAAGGTTCATCGTCAGTCGGCTTACGCGTAATTTTTTTCTCGTGATCTTTCGGATCAAAAGCTTCGGTCGGCGGTACATCAAGCGGGGAGGGCAAATAATCAGCCACTGCATCAAGCATAAATTGCACGCCTTTATTTTTTAGGGCACTGCCACAAAGAATTGGAACAATATTGTTCGCAATCACAGCTTTGCGCAAAACTCTTTTCAAATCATCAACTGGAATATCTTCTCCTGCCAAATATTTATTCATTAAAGTTTCGTCGTTTTCTACGATGGCTTCAATCAATTTCGCGCGATATTCTTCAACTTTATCTTTCATGTCAGCCGGAACATCTTCATCGGTGATTTCTTTTCCCATTTCATCATGATAAACTCTGGCCTGACGAGTCAGAAGATCAATAATTCCTTTAAAATTAGCTTCTGCGCCGATCGGCAGTTGAAGAGGATAGGCGTTTTTCGTCAACCGTTCATGGATTGAAGCAATATCTTTATAAAAATCAGCTCCGGTGCGATCCAGTTTATTTATAAAACACATGCGCGGGACATTATAGCCATCCGCATAATGCCAGTTAGTTTCCGACTGAGGTTCCACGCCGGCCACACCATCAAAAATAACAACTGCACCGTCCAAAACACGCAAAGATCTTTTTACTTCAACTGTAAAATCAATGTGACCAGGAGTATCAATCAAGTTGATGCGTACATTTTTCCAAAAACAAGTGGTAGCCGCGGCGGTAATAGTGATACCACGTTCGCGCTCCTGTTCCATCCAGTCCATTTCCGCGGCGCCTTCATGCACTTCACCGATTTTATGTTTTTTCCCGGTGTAATAAAGCACGCGTTCGGAAACAGTTGTTTTTCCCGCATCAATATGAGCGATGATACCAATATTTCTTGTTTGTTCTTGAGTATATTGTCTAGGCATAAATATTTACGAAAATTAAAATCTTGCGAAATGAGCAAAAGCTCGATTGGCTTCGGCCATTCGATGCACATCCATTTTCTTTTTCACGGCGTCACCTTGATTTTGATAAGCATCGTTTAATTCATTGGCCAATTTCTCCGCCATTGGCTTTCCTTTTTTATTTCTTGCCGCATCAATAATCCAGTGATATGCCAAATAAACTTTTCGCTCGCCGCGGACAGGAATTGGAATCTGATAATTGGCGCCGCCCACGCGTCGGCTTTTAACTTCAAGCGCTGGGGTGACGTTTCTTGTTGCTTGATCAAAAATTTCCAAAGGATCTTGTTTTGTTTTTTCTTTGAGTATGTCAAAAGCTCCGTAGACAATTCCTTGAGCTACGGTCTTCTTACCTCTTTCCATTACATAATTAATGAACTTGGCAAGATTCATGCTTTTATATTTTGGATCAGGTAATATTTTTCTTTTTGGTGCTTTTTTACCGCGCATA
>JAHIRI010000038.1 GCA_018818855.1 Patescibacteria group bacterium | reverse complement strand
TTCTATAATCACTCTCTGGTTTTTCAAATAAATCCGCTGGTGGGGCTTCAAAGCCTGTGGCGTAAATCAACGTACTGCCGAGCGGTACATAAACTCTCAAATAATCTACATTCCTCACCCCGGTAAATAATTCTCTTTTTATCCCTTCGTGAGCTCTTGTGATGGTCAATTTATTTTTTATATAACCCCCCTCAACAATATTTGTTTCAAGATTGATACTTTGTTTTATTACACGATCGGTTTTCTGACCGGCAATATTGGCATTAACTACTGCCAGATAATCTGCTTTTTCCGGAACACTTTTTATCTCTCCACCCCAATCAAAATTTTTAATTTCATGCTCTATCTCCGGCGACGTAGAATAAAGTAAAATTTCTTTTTGGCTGAGCGCTCGAAGAAGCGTTGTTAAAATTTCTCCAAACTGTTTCGGCTCGGCAGCAAATAACTTAGCCATCAACTTCGGCGCCATATCACTCAAAATCTTTTTAGGTTTATTTTCCTCCTTATCATATTCTATCTCTACTGCCTTCTGAATTTCTTCAATAAAATTTTCTTTATTCAAAATTTTTCCATATTCCGGCATTTCAATCGGACCAACAACCGCCAAAAGATCAGCAACCAGATCGGCGTTTAGGGCAATAACTCCGTCCACTGTTGGCCCGCCGCTTTTTTCATAAAACCATTTTATTTTTTGCGCGGAAGTCGGAAAATCAAAAAACCAATTTGCATCCTGCAGCTGCCACCTGGCGTTAATCAACTGCAACGGCCCGGGAGAAGCCACGCGTTCATGGAGCGACCCCTGAAAATCATAAGATCCTCCGCCCGGAACTTCCATATTTTTTATCTCACCGCGTCGGAAATCAACTAAAGCCAAACTTCCAATAAATCCGCCGGTCGGCCGAATCTCTCCGGGATTTTGAAAAACCACCAAATATCTTTTATCCATTTCGTCGCCCAAAAATTTTATCATTAAGTCGGAAACTGAAATCAAATTTTTTATACTGGAAACAAGCTGCGGCAATTTCCCTTGTAAAATTTGAAAAACTTCTTGTTTGTCTTCGGGCACGGCCTGAATTTTTACACCATAAACTTTATCCGAAGCCGCTGCAATATCCGGCAAAGCCGCTGACAGGTGCTCTCTTAAAATTTTCAACTTTTCCGTCAATTTTTTATCGTTTTCTTCTCCGGAAAAATCAGCCAAGCTCCGCAGAATATTTTCTCCCGCCAATGTTAATTTTTCTCCGGCAAAAAGAAGCGCTTCGCCCGCTTCCAATTTTTCCCCCTCGCCCGGCATTGCCCTAATAAGATTTAAAACCGTTGCATTAATCTGATTAATTTCCTCCCCTGAACGGGAAAAAGCCTGCGCCGCTTGGCCGAAACTCGCCGCCGCTCCGGAAAAATCAGCGTTCATAATTTCTACACTACCCGCCGATAAATTTGCATAAGCTTCTTCTGCCGTCCGAAGCGTCGCCCTCTCCGTATTTTTTAAAGATTCATAATAAGAAAAAGTTTGAAGCGGTAAAATAAAAAGAAAAGCTACCGCGCCAAAACCAACTAATTTTTTGCAATCAGCGAAAGCAAACCTTAAAAATTTAAAAAATCTGGGAATGCCCCAAATAGCCAAACCAATATTTGTAAATAATTTTTGCGGACCACGAAAGAAAAAAGAAAAGAAATTTTTAGCACCTCTTATAAAAACAATCCTTGCCCGGACAAGAGAGAGTCTTGAAAATTTTCGCTCACGCCGAATTTCAACCCTTGGTGCTGGAATTTCTTTTAACGGAATTTTCACTTCTTTCTTTAAAACTTTTTCTGCTGCCGTTTTTTTCAAATCTAAAACGTGCGGCGATGAGTGCTCGCCAAGATGCGGGGCCGCCGCTCTCATTTCCAAAACTTTTTCAGTTTTTTTAATTCTTGCCGACATTTTGGTAAATTCGTAAAGTTTTTTCGGCCAAACTTTCCCAACTATATTTTTTAACTTGCTCTAATCCCAAATTTATAAGCTTTTCCCGCGTCGCCCCATCCGCCCAGACAAATCTTATTTTTTCTATCATATCTTTCTCATCTTTCGGGTCAAAATAAACCGCGGCCTCGCCATAAATTTCCGGAAGACATGATGAATTTGACGCGACAACAGGCAAACCATAACTCATGGCTTCAAGCCCCGGCAAACCAAAACCTTCAACAAAAGACGGGAAAACATAAACTCTGGCGTTGCGATAAAGATCGGCGAGCGTCGCCTCGGAAACAAATTCCGTAAAAACTATATTTTTAGAAATCTCCGTCTCCCATATTTCCCCCTTCATTCTTTTATAAAAATAATCTTCTTTGCCAACAAGGACTAATTGACAGTCCAAATTTAATTTTGGAAAAATTTTTAAAAGTCCTTCTAAATTTTTGTGCGGATATGCGTTGCCGACGTAGAGTAAATACGGTTTTGTAATTCCAAACTTTGCTAAATTTTTTCTTTCAGGAATTTTCAACTGCCCGTACTCCACCCCGTCGCAAGCTTCGTAGGTCACCTCAATTTTCTCCGGATTGACTTTGAAAAATTTTCCCAATTCTTTTTTCGTACACTCGGAAACAGTAATAACTCTTTTCGCCCGCCGAAGTCCTAGTCCGATAACAATCCGATAACCGAAGTATTTTATTTTATAAAGCAGCGGTCCTAAAGTTGTCGCTCGAGGCGTCGGGAACTGAAGTAAAATTAAATCATGAATTGTCGCGACAAATTTTGTTGGACAAAAAATGGGAATGTTAAAGTGCGGAAAGTGGACAAGATCAAGTTTCTCTCGCCGGATCAGAAGCGGCATCATAATTTGCTCTTTCAAGCTGTACCAGGGGTAATCGGCCAAAACTTTTTTGAAATTGGAAACTTTGGGAGTGTAATAATCCCAATTTTCTTTTCTTAAAAAAATTCTGTATTCATTTTCTTTGTCGAGTTTTTCCAGATTTTCCACCAACCGTTCTACGTATCTGCCCAAACCCTTGCCAACTGGTCCGAAAAATCTCGCGTCAATACCTATCCTCATATACATTATTATAGCAGAAAAATGGAAATAAAAAAACCGCCCATACGAGAGGCTGATTTTTATTTTTGAAAGGGTAATCTACGACTATCCCAACACTGTCAATACTTCCTCCGCGCATTTTTGCCAATTAAATTTTTCCGCTTGTGCCTTGCCTTTTTCTATCAAAGTCACGCGCAAATTTTCGTCGCTCAAACATTGCTCCATCACTTTCGCCATCTCCGCTGGATTACTCGGATCAACCATTAAAGCCGCCACGCCCATTACTTCGGGCAAAGACGAATTTGTGCTCACAATAACCGGCGTTCCGACTCGGGCGGCTTCAAGCGGCGGAAAACCAAAACCTTCATAAAAAGAAGGGTAAACAAAAAGTTTTGCTAATTTATAAAAAACAAATTTTTCTTCGGGCGCGATATAATTTATAAATTTTATATCATCGCGCACTGGACTCTCCTCGGCTCGCGCCAGAATTTTTTTGTAAAGCCAACCTTGCGGACCGACAATCACAAGCTTATGGTCTCCCCTATTTTCTGTTTTTAAAATTTCAAACGCCCTGATCAATCCTCCAATATTTTTTCGCGGCTCAAGTGTGCCCAAGAACAAAATAAAATTCTCCGGCAAATTATATTTTTTCTTGACTGCTTCAACGTCTGATACGCCCGATCCGCTGTTAACGCCAGAATAAATAATTTTCATTTTATCTCTTGATACATCGTATAACTCGGCTAAATCCCGCGCCGTATTTTCCGAAACAGCAATAATTTTATCCGCGCTACGAATTAATTTACGCGGATTTACAAACCAGTGCCACAATCTTCGCTTCCAAGAAAAAAATTTTGGAAACCTCTCAAAAGACAGATCGTGCACTGTAATAATTTTTTTAACACTGTGTGATAGAGAAATAAAATTTAAATTTGGAATAAAAAATAAATCAATTTTTCCTTCCGGAAAAACCATTTTATCAATCTTAGGCCACCCCAAAAACTTAAAACAAAAATTCAATAATTTATTTGGCCAATGAAATCCGCAAAAATGAACATTCTCAAATTTTTTCCACTCCGCCGGCAAAAAATCGCCAACCCCTTTCCATGAATTGTAAAAAAGAAAATAATTATTTTTTTGGTCGATACGAAAAAGGGCGTCGAGAATTTGATAAGTATATTCTCCGACGCCGCTTCTCTCTTTTAGAAGCAATGACCTTATATCAATGCCAATATTCATATTATTTATTTTGAAATTCCTGCCAACTATTTTCTATGTAACTTTTTATTTTTTCTTTAAAAGTAGTTGTATCAAATTGTGCCGCATGAACCCTGATTTCCTCGGGATTATACTTCTCCGGCTTGAATCTAATAATAGTATGAGCGAGCGACTCCCAGCTTTGATCCGGAAAAAAAGTTCCCGTCTTTCCCTCAACTACGGTTTCCGTCGCGCCGCCTTTTGGATAAGCAATCACCGGCCGCCCGGAAGCCATGGCCTCAATTACCATTAACCCAAAATCTTCTTCTTGCGGATGAATGAATGCTAACGATTTTCCATACAACTCTTTTTTTTCTTCGTCAGTTACCTTGCCTAAAAATTCTATATTCGGTTTTGCTATTTCTCTTAATTTTTCCAATTCCGGCCCTTCCCCAAAAATTTTTAAAGAAACGCCAAGTTTATTAAAAGCTTGGACAACAAGATCAAGTCTTTTATAAGGCACGAGACGCCCGCCGGCTAAATAATAATTTTCCTGCGTCGGAGATATTTTAAAACTGGAAACGTCAACTGGCGGATAAATCAAATCGCTCGGCCGCCCATAATATTTAGAAATTCTTTTTTGTACGGTTTTAGAATTGGCAATAAATTTATCCACTCGCTCGGCCGCCATCCTGTCCCACATTCTAAGTTTTGGGAGCATCAACGACACGGCTTTTTTAACAAGCGATCCGTGTGATAATTCTTTTATGTAAAGATGTGTGTCGGTCCACAAATATCTTGTTGGTGTGTGGCAGTAACAAATATGTAAAGAGTCGGGGCGCGTGATTACGCCCTTGGAAAGCGCGCTTGAGTTTGAAAGAACTACATCGTAGCCGTCGAGTTCGTGCTTTTCCGTGGCAAGTGGCATTAAAGGCAAAAACCATTTAAATTTTCCTACTCCGCCGGGAATTTTTTGAATAAAAGATGTTTTAACATTTTTTCCATCAAACTCTTTCCCCATTTTTTTCTTATCATAAACCAAAGCATAAACCGGAGCGTCGGGAAAAATTTCTTGAAAAACCCTCAACACTCTTTCAGCCCCTCCGTCTTGTGTCAGATGATCATGAACTAATGCTATTTTCATACTGAATTTACTGAATTTTATTTTGCCTCTTTCCCAAACAAAACCACGAGCGGCGTTTTAAACAAAATATACAAATCTAATTTCAGCGACCAATTTTCAATATAATAAACATCTATTTTTACTTCATCTTCAAAATCCAAATCGGCGCGGCCGGAAATTTGGGCAAGGCCTGTAATTCCCGGTTTCACAATCAAAACTTTTTTGTGATTTTTTTTGTATTTAGCAACTTCCTCGGGAAGGTGGGGACGCGGACCGACCAGACTCATTTTGCCGGCCAACACCAAAAATAATTCCGGCAACTCATCAATGCTAAATCTCCTGATAAATCTTCCCACGCGAGTCACTCGCGGATCATCTTTTATTTTAACAAGAGGACCCTTGCGCAAATCCTGTTCAGCAAGCTCGGTGTATCGCAAATTATGCGTGCCCGGCTTCATTGACCTAAATTTAAAATAATGAAATGGTTCACCGTTCTGTCCGATTCTCTGCACCGGCGAGCCATCGTCCAATTTACTCCAAAAAACCGGACCGCACGAATCAAGCTTAACGGCCACAGCTGTCAAAATTAAGATTGGTGACGTAATGATTATCAAAAATAACGAACCAACAATATCAAAAATTCTTTTATAAACTCTCCCCCAACCTTCAAGCCGGGTTCTTTCAATTTCTGCTACCGGCACGCCGGCATAATCGCGGATATTAATTTTTGCCGCCTGCACGGAAAAAATATCTGCTGAATATTTAAAAACAATGTGGCGCTCATTACAAAAATCTATCAAATTAAATGTTTCATCTCGACTGACGCCGCTTTGCATCTGAATCACTTCGTCAACGCCGACTGTCTGCCATAAATCTTGGAGTTCTTTTGCCGCTTCATCATCAAATTTTTTATATCTCTTAACAACTTTAAGACCAAGGCCTTGATTTTTATAAAATTCATTAACTAAAACATCTGCCGCAGCGTCTTCTCCAATGATCACAACCCTATGAACACCTACACCGCGACGAAAAAATGCCCGCTGAACAAAACGTATCGCAAGCCGTCCAAAACTGACAAAAACAATGGCAAAAATCCAGGCGGCTAAAATAATAAACCTGGAAGAAAATAAATCTCGATTAAAAAAAATCAAAACAATAATGGCGGCGAGACCCGCGGAACAAGCCACAAAAATTTTAGTAAGTTCATCCAAAATCCGCCGCGTACCGCCGATTGTGTAAAGCCCGGACAGGGCAAAAATAACAAGCCAAATCAAACCCATAGATGCCGCGATATTTAAAAAATTCCAAAAAGGCATTTCATAAATTACCGGGCTGAGACTAGCCAGGGTCTGAAATCTTAAAAAATAAGCAGCCAAAGCTGCTACTATAAGCATTATAAAATCTAGGGGAACCAAAATCACTGAAAAAATAAGTTCTGATTTTTTGAGCATAATAATGTTTTCTAAATTTATTTGGCAAGTTTCAGTCTTTCCGTATAATGTTTATCAACTTGCTTTTTTATTTCTGGCCAATTTTTTATCCATTCTTGTCCGTCTCCCGCTGGTTTTATTTCTCCATCTTCATTTTTTTCTATTCTCATACAAAATCCTGCCTGATTTCTTTCCAAATACAGAAAACCCCTTTGCTCATCCGACAAATTAATCAGATTCTCATCAGAAAAACATGGCCACGAATATTGCCCGTCGCGAATAGGGCGAAGAGGAGTACCATTTGGCGCTTGAACGTTTGCCTTACTGTGAATATTAAAACGATATACCCCCGGCTGCCAAGTTGAAGTGTCTACTTCAAACCAACCAGGAAACCCCTCACTTTCTAAAAGATCAACTGCTTCAATGCCAGAAATACGGTGATCGGGTTCACTCTTTTTATTTTCTTCTTCAACGCGCTCCCTTAAAACTCGCTCGTCATTATTATCAGTCGGCCCGTCTGGCGATGGCCCTATCCATAATTGCGCCTCTTCCAATCCTAACAACTCCATATTTAATAAAAATAAATTTTTATCCTGAATTTTTATAAAATCTTTCATAATTAATACCCTAAAATTTATCCGAGTAACTATAAGCCGGATTCTGTGCCTGTTCAATTTGATTGAACAAACGGTAATCATCTATCTGGGACCGATATTACTATCGGCCTCAAGCGGCTATTTTTGCCTTGCACCGGATAGGTGTTTTCCACGGCGCCTGTCACCAGGCTGTCCCGCGTGAGCTCTTACCTCACGATTTCAACCTTACCTCCGCCTCTTCGGCGGATCGGCGGTATATTTTCTGTTGCACTGTCCGTGGGCTTCATCAAATGGTGTTCGATTAAGCTGCCCCCGCCGCGTAAACGGCAGGCACAACACAAACAACAATGCATACTCCCCGTCGCTGTTAGCGACTATCTCTCTTTTGACTTTATGTCAAAACGGTGTCCGGACTTTCCTCTCCCACTTCCCCGATTTTAAACGGAAAAATGAGAGCGATTACCCATTACTCGGATAAATTTTAAGGTACCAAAATATCTTTTAAAATACCACAAATTTGTAATTTTGTCAACCCTCGATTGCTATGCTGCTTTTGCTTTCTTCTTACTCATCTCCTCTCTAAGCTCCCTTATTTCTTCCGATGCCTCGCTGCGTTCTTGAAGCTCGTCCAATTTCGCTATTAATTTTTCTTTGATATTTTTAGAAACCGCGCGAGCATCACTCATTTTTTTGAATTCATCTTTTCTTCCGGTTTCATCCTCCCTTACCCGCGCCTCCACCAATTTTTCTTCCACCGATATTTCAAAATTATGCAATGCGTCATCAACTCTTTCTTTCCATGTTTCTCCGACAGCTCCCATTAACGCGGCGATCAACGTCTCGGCATAATGATCAACTTGACTATCTTTCAGGGCAACTGAATGAACTGCCCTCCTGACAATCTCCCGCCTATCCGTCTCTTCGCGTTGCATTTCTTCCGTAAAGCCGGGTTTTTCCCATTTAGTTTTGCCCCGCCCTTCCTTGATTAATTTCTGAGTGAATTCTTCGTAGACCCCCTCCCCTTTTGACTTATCCATAGTTTAAAAATTACTTTGATAAATTTACCCCAACCCAGTTTTCTTTTTCACTTCAGCGAGAGTTTTGTATGCCAAGACTTGTGCTTTTTCCGCGCCTTTCCGCAAAATTTCCTGCACCTTCCCCGGATT
>JAHIRI010000037.1 GCA_018818855.1 Patescibacteria group bacterium | reverse complement strand
TCCTGGGGTTTATTGGCAATCATTTTAGCCATAGTTGCCTCCAATTCTTTTTGATATTTTTTTAAACCCGGATCAATCATAAACAGTTCGCCTAAAATTTCCTGAATTATTTTTTCCATATGTTTGTTAATTTAAAGATTTAAAGATTTAAAAATATAAAAAATAAAAATGTAGCTGCTCCCATGGACGCTCGGAGTTTTCCCATCTCGCGGGAAAAAATCATTTTGCAATTTGCCTCGGAGGCGCCGACAACTTCGGCAATCTCCCGATAGGACATTTCTCCCCAAAGACGCATTATTATTATTTCGCGGTGTGTTGGGGAAAATTTTGCCAAATATTTTTTTACTTCGCCGAGTTTCTCACGTGCGTCAAAATCTATTTCCAAATTTTGATCATCTGCCAAATCCCAGACATCTTCAATATTCGTGCTCGGCCGGGCGGCGCGATAATGATCAATCACGGCGTGGCGGGCAATGCCATAAAGCCAGGCGGAAAAACTCCCGCGGCCGGATTTGTATCCGCCGATATTTTCCAGGGCTTTCATAAAAACCGCGGAAACAATATCTTCAGCCGTTTCCTTGTGGTAAGTTTTGTAATAGACGAAGCTGTATATTTTTTTTACATACGCCTCGTAAAGCAGACCGAAACCCTCAAAGTTTCCGGCTTGGCAGGCTTTAATAATTTGTTTTTCTTGGTTTGGATCCATAAAATAATTCCGGAATTAATGAAGCTTCTACTGTTATCTACGTTTTAAAATTTAAAAAGTAACAGTGCGCGACGTCTTTAATTGTATCATAAAAACGGGCAGGGCGGCTTGACCCTCGCTAAAATTGTGTTAAGCTAAAATCGGTTAAAGGAGGAAACCATGACACTTGGAGAACTTGTGACGCGAGAAAATCTCGTGGGCCGGGTTTTCCGGGCTCATGAGAAAAACGGTTTCGCCTATCGCGGAATCGTCGCGCGAGCTGGAGTGTGGGACGAGACCGTTGTGCTTCGTCTTTCAAATCACTCCCGGCGTTTTGAGGACAAGCGCCGCGGCATCTGGAAACATCTGCCTGATACCGAAATCTCCTACGAAAAAAATCTACTCGCAATGAAACCTGTGGATGACGTCATTGCTTTCACGCTTGCCGACGGCAGCGAGGTCTATCTCTACCCGGCGGGGACAAGACTGGAGAATGTGGAAAATGCGCCGCTCTTCTAACTGGAGGTCAAACGCGCTTGTTTTGCTCACCGCGCTCGGAATTGCTGCGCTCTACGGCGGAGCAACCGGAGTTGTACTCTGGATGCTCAACTTTCCCGACGCTGCGGAAATTGGAGGAATTGTCTCCGCGGCGACGGGCGGACTAGCGCTTCTTGTCGCGCTACTCTTCATCGTCTACATCCTCACCCCAAGAAACGAGCTTGAACAACCGATGAGCCGACTTGAACGCGGATTCGTCTGGTTGGCTGGCATATCGTTGTGCATTTTGATCGCCGTTCCTTTTGTCGTCCGGGCACTCGGACGATTCTTGCGCCGGATATTTAGTGCAAACACGCCCCAAGAGGAGGAAACCCAATGACCAGACCTCACCGCGAAAAATCTTCGCGGTGCTTTTTTATTTTATAAAAAAAGGAGACCGCTTTCACAGTCTCCGTCCCCCTAACTTTCCTCCTTGGCGAGTTCTTTCTACTTCCTCCTACCCCGCCGTCGCCGCCTCACGGGTTCTGCCGGCTCCCGGTGGATCACAATTTCCTCCGGACGAAAATCCCTGACGACAACCTTCACGGCTTGATGCTTGCCGTCGCGCGTCCGCTTCACTGCCGAAGCGATCTTCCTCGCGAGCTTCCGACGAACTTCCTCGGAAATGTTCTCGGCCGGGAAACAGACGTCAACCGTAACGATGATCATCGGCTGTCTGCTCCAGGTATGGATGATGTCCCTCGAACATTCGAGGAGAAGCTGGTCTGCCCCAAGCTCAAACCCCTTCACTCCGAGGCAGGCCTTCTGCACTGCCGCGATGCAGTCTTCCGGTCCGATCCGCACGTTCAGTATTCTGACCAAAAGCATTGGCCCCTCCTTCTTTGCCTTAGGCAAATCCGCCTATGGCGTGACTGCGAAAAATTTAACATTTTAAAAAAAGGCCGTCAACTCCTTTTTTAATTTTATAAAAAAGCGCCGCAGACATTTCTGCCCGTGGCGCGCGACACAATTAAATTGTCGACTCCCTCCCTACTTTGAAGGTTTCTCCCTCCTTGCCTTCAACTTCTTGGCCGACTCAGTCCGCTCCAAGACGCGTTTGCCGCAACAGACGGTACAGCGTCCGGATCTTCCTCCGCGCCCGCAGATCGAGCAACTGCAGTTGCCCGTCTCGTGGCAATGTTCACATGGCCTCTTGAACACGCCCTCCTCCCGGAATTGGCTCG
>JAHIRI010000004.1 GCA_018818855.1 Patescibacteria group bacterium | reverse complement strand
GAATGCAACCGGTTTATAAAATTTGGAGAATTACTACAAAAGGCGAAAGCAATGGGCGCGGAATATGTCGCGACTGGTCATTACGTGCGGGTGGAAGACGGTAAATTATTGAAAGGAAAAGATCCGGAAAAAGATCAGTCATATTTTTTGTACACTTTGACGCAAGATAAACTGAGCCACGTTTTATTTCCAGTTGGAAATTATAAAAAACCGAAGGTTCGCGAGATGGCCAAAAAATTCGGCTTGCCAGTCCACGCAAAAAAAGACAGCCAGGAAGTTTGTTTTGTCGGCACAAGTTTAAAAAGTTTTTTGAAAAAGTATTTAAAAGTTAAGAGCGGGAAAATTGTGGCATTGGAAAGTGGGAAAAATTTGGGCGATCATGACGGTTTGCCGTTTTATACTATTGGCCAGAGAAGGGGATTGAAACTTGGCGGCGGACCGTGGTACATTGTAAAAATGGATGTGAAAAAAAATATTTTGTTTGTTAGTCGCGATCAAAAGAAGTTGTTATCCAAAGAATTGGTTGCGGGAAAAGTTAGTTGGATTTCTGGCGCTGCGCCGAAATTGCCGCTTCGCGTTAAAGTGAAAATCAGATATAAACACAAAGAGGCATCGTGCGTGATTAAAAAAGTAAAAAATAATTATAAAATAATTTTTGATAAACCCCAGAGAGCCATCACGGCAGGGCAGTCGGTGGTATTTTATAGAAGAGATGAAGTGATCGGCGGGGGAATTATCGGGGTATCTAGTATTTAGTATCTTGTATCTGGTATTTGATTTTTCGCACTTAAATTTTTATACTAGATACTATATACAAAATACTAAATACTAATTTATGACAGCAAAAGAATTGAGAGAAAAATATTTAGAGTTTTTTAAAGAAAGGGGACATGCCATTCTTCCTTCTGCTTCTTTAATTCCGGAAAATGATCCGACGGTTTTGTTTACTACCGCTGGTATGCACCCACTCGTGCCGTTTTTGCTTGGGGAAAAACACCCAGGTGGAAAACGTTTAACAAGCGTGCAAAAATGCATCCGTACCGGTGATATTGATGAGGTGGGAGATAACTGGCATAATACCTTTTTTGAAATGTTAGGAAATTGGTCGCTTGGAGATTATTTTAAAGAAGACGCCATAAAAATGTCTTGGGAATTTTTGACGGATAAACTTGGATTTGATAAAAAATATCTCGCGGTTTCAGTTTTTGCCGGAGATGAAGACGCGCCGTTTGACGAAGAAGCGCATAAAATATGGCGGGATTTGGGCGTGGCAGAAGAAAGGATTGCGCGACTGCCAAAAGAAGATAATTGGTGGCCAGCCGGCGGCAAGCTGCCGGGGCCGCAAGGACCAGACACAGAAATGTTTTTCTGGGCGGGCGAAGGCGAAGCGCCGGAAATTTTTGATCCAAAAAATAAAAATTGGGTGGAAATTTGGAATGATGTTTTCATGCAATACAATAAAACCGCGGAAGGGAAGTATGAGCCGCTCGCGCAGAAAAATATTGATACGGGCATGGGGCTTGAGCGAACGATTGGAGTTTTGAATGGTTGTAAAAGTGTTTATGAAACAGAAATGTTCGCGCCACTCGTGAAAAAAATTAAGGCAGTGGCCGGGACTTCGCCTGATGAAAAGTCGGTGAGAATTATCGCCGATCATATCCGCGCCGCAACTTTTATTTTGGGCGATCCGATTGGTGTTACCCCGTCAAACGTCGGCCAGGGTTATATTCTACGCCGTTTGATTCGCCGAGCAATTCGTCATGCTAAGAAAATTGGCGTTGATACGTCGAGAGCTTTTTGCGAACCACTGGCGGCGGCCGTGATGGATGCGTACAAAGAGGTTTATCCGGAACTGGCCGATAATGAACGAAAAATATTTGAAGAGCTGGATAAAGAGCAAACTAAATTTAATAAAACATTAGAAAAAGGATTGAAAGAATTTGAAAAATTGGAAAAAATTACTGGCAAAGACGCGTTTAATCTGTTTACTACTTATGGTTTCCCCCTGGAACTGACAATCGAGTTGGCGCGCGATAGAAATATGCAGGTTGATGTCCGTGAATTCGAAACAGAATTTAAAAAACACCAAGAACTTTCGCGCACGGCTTCGGCCGGACAATTTAAAGGGGGATTAGCGGATGCGTCTGACGAAGTAAAACAATTACATACTGCGGCGCATTTAATGCTTGCGGCGCTCCGAAAAGTTTTGGGCGATCACGTCGTGCAAAAAGGAAGCAATATCACCTCCGAGAGATTGCGCTTTGATTTTTCTCATCCGCAAAAGATGACACCTGAAGAAATTAAAAAAGTAGAAGATTTAGTGAACGAGCAAATCGCCAAGAAAATTCCGGTGCAAATGGAAGAAATAACGACTGACGAAGCAAAAACCCAAGGTGCGACCGGAGTTTTTGAACATAAATACGGCGATAAAGTAAAAGTCTACACAATCAATAATTTTAGCAAGGAAATCTGCGGCGGGCCGCATGTGGACAATACCGGCGAATTAGGGACTTTTAAGATTATTAAAGAAGAAGCTTCAAGCGCCGGAATTCGTCGAATTAAAGCGGTTTTGGAACATTGAGCCTTTTTGTTTGACAGAAATAAGAGTATTCTGTATAATAGTACTTGACACCTTTTAAGGGGAATAATATAATAATTCCAGTAATAACGAAATCAAAATTTTAGGACTGGGGACTCGGTTATGAGATTCCGGGTTCTGCGGTTTTTGTTTTAGTTATCAAATATAAAATTAAAAAGCCCACACCTTATGGTGAAAGACAAGAGTAAAGAGTTTATCGAAGTGAATGGCACGGTAGAAGAACTTTTACCGGCAGCCACTTTCAAAATTAAACTGGAGGACGGCCATACAATTTTGGGTCATCTTTCTGGTAAAATGCGTTTACATAAGATACGATTACTTCCTGGTGACAAAGTAAAGGTAGAAATGACGCCTTATGATTTGACAAAGGGAAGAGTGGTTTATAGAGGTTAAAAATTTATGAAAGTTAGAGCTTCAGTGAAAAAAATTTGTCCGTCATGTAAAGTTATAAAGCGCGGTAAGCGGATTTTTGTTATTTGTAAAACAGCTAAACATAAACAAAGACAAGGCTAGAATAAATTAAAAATTAAAAACGTAAAATTAAAAATTTTTGTTTCATATGGTTGTCAGAATTGCCGGGCTCGTGTTGCCCCAAAACAAAAGAATAGAAATTGCATTGGGTTATTTATATGGTATTGGCCGATCACAGGCGAATAAAATTTTGGCGGCCACAAAAATTAATCCAGACACAAGAACCAATGCTCTTTCTGAAGAAGATGTTAATAAACTGAGAGAATTTATTGAAAAAAATTATAAAGTTGAAGGCGATTTAAAAAGAGATATATTCAGCAATATTAAAAGATTAAAAGAAGTCGGCGCTTACCGCGGAACGCGACATGCAAGGGGTCTCCCGGCGCGTGGGCAGAGAACAAAAACAAATTCCCGCACTGTCCGCGGAAACACTCGAAGAACGATGGGCAGCGGCCGTAAACCGGCAGGACAAAAAACATAAAATAAATCAAAAAATAAAATAATCTATGGCAGAAGAACAAATTGTAAAAACTGAGGCAGCCGGTCCGGAAGAAAAAAAGACTGCAGAAAAAACTGAGGAAAAAGCTGCGGGAAAAACCGGAACAGCCCCAAAAGCAAAAGCGAAAAAGAAAAAAGTTGTGAGGCATGTGCCAAGCGGCCAAGCTTATATTCAAGCTACTTACAATAACACAATCGTTACTCTAGCTGATCCAAATGGCAATGTCTTGTCGTGGGCTTCGGCTGGGCTTTGCGGATTTAAGGGAGCAAAAAAATCTACTCCTTACGCCGCGGGTATAGTGGTTAAAAACGCAGCGGACAAGGTTGTTGATTACGGTTTGCAAGAGGTGAATGTTTTTGTAAGGGGCGTCGGTTCAGGACGGGAAGCGGCAGTTCGCGCCTTAAACGCTAATGGATTAAATGTTTTATCAATTAAGGATGTGACCCCAATTCCGCACAACGGTTGCCGGGCACCAAAACCAAGGAGAGTTTAATTTGAAATATGGCAAGAAATTTAAAAGCTAGATGCGCACAATGTCGTCGCGAGGGAGAAAAACTCTTTTTAAAAGGGGAGCGTTGCAATTTGGCAAAATGCGCTATTGTAAGAAGGGGTTATCCGCCGGGGGTACATGGTCCTAAGGGAAAAATCAGATTGACCGGCTATGGAACACAGCTTAGAGAAAAACAAAAAGCAAAACGCATTTACGGAATTTTAGAGAGACAATTTAGAAATTATTTTGAAAAGGCCATCAAGAGAAAAGGCGACACAAGCGAATTTTTGCTTCAACTTTTAGAGACACGGTTTGACAATGTTGTTTATCGTCTCGGAATCGGAAAATCACGCCAGGGGGCAAGACAACTTGTTGGACATGGTTTGCTTTTCGTGAATGGGAAAAGGGTAACAATTCCTTCTTTTCAAGTAAAAATCGGCGATGTAATTTCTATCAAAACCAGCGTTGCGGGTAAAAAAATTTTTCAGAATTTACCGCAGACGCTCGCAAAGCACGAACCGCCGGCTTGGCTTGCGCTTGATGCAGTCAAAATTGAAGGGAAAGTTTTAAGAAAACCGACAAAAGATGATATGAAGACGCAGTTTGATCTTAAGATGATTATTGAATTTTATTCTCGTTAATAATTTAAACGAGTTCAGCAAATTCCTATGGAACCAATTATTTTACCGGCCAAAATCGAAATCAAAAAAGGAAAAAACAAAAACGAGGCAACTATTACGGTTGAACCTTGCTATTATGGTTATGGTACGACTTTGGGCAATGCCATCCGGCGCGTGATGCTTTCTTCCTTGCCGGGAGCGGCAGCGACAGCTGTTAAAATAAAGGGTGTTCAACATGAATTTTCCACAATTCCGCACGTGAAGGAAGATGTGGTAGAAGTTCTTTTGAATTTAAAACAGTTAAGATTGAAAGTTTTTTCAACTGAGCCGGTGCGGTTGGTTTTGAAAGCAAGCGGCGAAACAGAAGCAACGGCCGCTGATATTTTGGAATCTTCTGATGTGGAAATTATAAATAAAGATTTACACATTGCTACTTTGACCAGTAAAAATGCTGATCTGGAAATGGAAATTTTTGTTAGCCAGGGTCGAGGTTTTCTGCCGGTTGAAGCGAGAGAAAAGGAAAAATTAGAACTTGGCGCCATTGCGTTTGATTCTATCTTTGCTCCAATCAAAAATATTGGTTATAAAGTGGAAAATGTCCGCATCGGCGATATTACAAATTATGATCGTTTAGTTTTGGACATTGAAACCGACGGAACGATTACGCCGGAAGAAGCCCTAAAGCAGAGCGCACAAATTTTGATTGACCACTTTGATTTATTTTTAAATGGAACGGGCGCGAAAGAAGAGATTGTTGAAAAAGTGAAGGAAGAAGAAGCGAAAGAAGAAGTTGTCGCAGAAGCAGAAGAAACTCCGACCGAGGAAAAAGAAAAGAAAAAAAGAGGAAGACCAAAAAAAACTAAATAGTTTCAAAACGAAAGTTATTTATGAGACACAGAAAAAAGGGAAAAGTTTTAGATAGAAAAGTCGGACCAAGAACCGCCTTACTTCGTGGATTAGCGGTAAGTTTGATTTTGTACGAAAAAATGCAAACAACAAAGGCCAAGGCGAAAACCGTAAAGCCAATCGTGGAAAGATTGATTACCCGCGGCAAAACAAATACTTTAGCGGCCAGACGTTATTTATTGAAATACTTATATAAAGAAGCGGCTGTTAAAAAAGTTTTGGAAGAACTTAGTCCGAGATATAAAGAAAGAAAGGGCGGCTATACAAGAATTATAAATATTGGTCGCCGGCAAGGAGACGGAGCGGAAATTGTTCAAATTGAATTAGTGTAATTTTAACGGGATATGCCAAAAGCAAAAATACAAAGACAAACACATACAATTGACGCGGCGGGCGTACCGCTTGGGAGATTAGCAACGAAGGTTGCCCTACTTCTTCGCGGAAAAGAAAGAGCTTCCTTCAGGTTTGATGTTGATGCTGGAGATTTCGTTAATGTTATAAATGCCACTAAAGTAAAATTCACCGGTAAGAAATTTACTGATAAGAAATATTTTTGGCACAGTTTTTATCCGGGTGGGGCAAAACAGCCGACGGTTGAGCAGTTATTTGAAAAAAGTCCGGAAAAAGTTATCTGGAAAGCTGTCTGGGGAATGTTGCCGAATAATAGAACAAGAAAAAAAATAATCAAAAGGTTAAAAACCAGCAAATAAAGGATATTGCAAATTATGACTGCGGAAATAAAAAAACCTAAAAAGACAACAACCAAAATTGTTAAGCCAGCCGTTAAAAAAGTTGTAAAGAAGAAGGCGGTTGAGAAAAAGCCGGAAATAGAAGAAAAGGAAAAAATTGAGGTTGTCGAAGAAAAAACTCCTGAAGAAAAAAAATCAGGTTATCTTTATGCTATCGGACGGCGCAAAGAAGCTATTGCTACCGTGAAACTTCATAAAAATGGCAAGGGAAAAATTACCGTGAACGGAAAAGTATATACGGAATATTTTCCAACCGGTGATATGGAACAAATTGTTTCCGGGCCGTTGAAGTCGGTTGGCCAGGCGGATAAGGTTGATATTGAAGCAAAGTCATATGGTGGTGGATTGCGCGGTCAATCTGAGGCGGTGCGTCTCGGAATTTCTCGGGCGCTTGTTTTATTGAATATTAATTTCAAAAAGAATTTACGAAAAGCTGGATATTTAACTCGTGATCCGAGAGTAAAGGAAAGAAAGAAACCAGGTTTGAAAAAAGCAAGACGAGCCCCGCAGTGGCAAAAGCGCTAAGCTTTTGACGCGAGGACTGGAAAGGGGCCGGGAAAACGATAGTTTTCCCGTGGCGGAAATATTAAAACCGAGGGATTTTAAGGAGTCCCGCCGTGCGGGACAACCCCGCGTTGGCAAAAACGTTAATCGAAAAAATGTTATACTAAAAGGGACGTTAATCCGTCCCTTTTTCAATATGAAACTTTCTGAATTTGATTTTAATCTCCCCAAAAATTTAATCGCCCAAAAACCGGCTAGCCCGCGCGACGCTTGCCGGCTTATGATTTTAAATCGTGAAAACGAAACTGTTCGCCACGATCGGTTTTATAATTTAGGAAAATATCTCGGGCCGGGCGACGTTTTGGTTTTAAATAATTCAAAAGTTTTACCGGCGAGATTGCTTGGAAAAAAAGACACGGGCGGAAAAGTGGAAATTTTATTGTTGAAACAATTATCAGCAGATTCTTGGCAGTGCCTTGTCGGATCTGTGCCGGTCGCAAAACAGATTGGTTTGAAAATAAAGTTTAATAAAAATTTAAATGGTGAAATTACAAAAAGAGTAGAGGATACGGCAGTTATAAAATTTAATTTAAGCGGCACAAAACTGATGGAGCAGATTTTAAAAATCGGCCAACCGCCAACTCCGCCATATATTAAAAGGTTGGCAAAGAGTTCAGAATATCAAACTGTGTACGCAGAAAAATTGGGGTCAGTGGCGGCGCCGACTGCCGGAATGCATTTTACAAAACCGTTGATGAACAAATTGAAAAAGATGGGCGTGCAAATTGAATATATTACTTTGCACGTCGGCCTTGGCACTTTTCAACCGGTGAAAGAAAATGATATTACCAAACACAAAATCCATAGCGAATATTTTGAACTGGACAAAAAAACCGCTGAGCGGCTGAATATGGCAAAGCGCGTCGGCCAGCGAATTATCGCTTGCGGCACAACTACCGTGCGAGTTTTGGAAAGTTGCTTCCATCCCGTCATTGCGAGGAGCGTAGCGACGCGGCAATCTCATTCTGACAGAGCAGGGGATTGCTTCGCTTCGCTCGCAACGACAGAAGTGGTGGCCCAGCGCGGCGAGACAAACATCTTTATTTACCCGGGCTATAAATTTAAATTTATTGATGCCATTATTACTAATTTTCATGTTCCAAAATCAACTTTGATAATGCTCGTCGCGGCCTTCGCCGGCAAGAAATTTGTTGATAAGGTCTACCAAATTGCAATTGAGAAAAAATATAGATTCTACTCTTTCGGTGATGCGATGTTAATCCTATAAATAAAAAAAGACGGGCAACCTTTTCAGGTTTCGCCCGCCACGCAGCTTCTTGAGCTGCGATAGTTGTTGCTAGTTCAGTCCCTCGACGTCCGCTGGATCACCGTCGTCGATCTCGTACGGAGCCTCCAGACTCGGAGTCAGAAGATCGGCATCGCACTCGCACGGATCGTCGATCATACCGTCGCGGTTGTCGTCCGAGTAATCCTCGGGCTGTCGCGGCGGCGGCCAGATCATCAGAACGTAGCTCGGGAAGGGATTGTCGCTGGACAGCATGGAGAGGCTCCACCATTCCAGAGAAAAACCTTCCTGTTGGGCGTAGTTCACGAGCCAGCACATGGTCCCGATTGGGTCCTTGGCTGAGGTGCGATACCACTGTTTCCGCACCTTGTCGAAGGCGTCGTTGCTCAGGACGTCAGCCAGATCATCGAGGATCTGCTGGGCGTCGTTCAGGATGGCTTCCGTGTCCATATCCAGTAACGGAAGCGGGACTTGGGACATTTGCGTAGCCATCTCGCGCGTCGCGACCTGGCATTGTGCTTCGATGAGCGCCCTGCGCAAATCGCGGTCGACTCGATCGGCTTCCCTACGGATCCTTTTCATGGTTTTACCTCCTTGTCAGCTGAAGCTATTAATGAACACCAGAGAAAACCCTCTTTAGGGTTGCCATATAATTTATCATATCCCTTGCGGATTGTCAAGATCCTCGATTTGCGGTAAAATAGAGGAAAATAAACTGTCATTCTGAGGAGCAAAGCGACGAAGAATCTCTGGGTTTGTCCCGGCACCTCGCATCCGCGAGAGATTCCTCGCTACGCTCGGAATGACGAAATAATGGAATCAGGGAAAATCGCGAGAAATACCATCTATTTAACAGTAGCCACGGTGGGACAAAAAGTCCTGGCTTTTTTGTATTTTATTTTGATTGCCCGTTTGGCCGGAGTGGAAGGCACGGGCAAGTATTTTTTTGTTGTTTCTTTCACGACAATTTTTTCCATTTTTGTTGACCTTGGTCTTTCTTCGGTTTTGATTCGCGAAACGGCAAAGAAGAGGGAAATGGCGGGAAAATATTTAGGAAATATTTTGGGAGCAAAAGTTGTTTTGGGCGTACTCGCATATTTTGCGGTTGTTGGCATAATTAATGTCATGGGTTATCCGGCGGAAACAAAATTAATGGTTTATCTTTCCGGTCTCGTAATGCTTTTAGATTCGTTTAATGTCACTTTTTACGCGGTTTTTCGCGGCCATCAGAATCTGCGTTATGAATCAATGGGCGTGGTGATAAGTGAGGTTTTGATAATCGTCTTCGGCGGCGTAAGCTTGATACTTCACGCGCCATTATATTTTTTACTGCTCGCTCTAATGTCGGGTAGTCTTTTTAATTTTTTCTTTTCATCGATTTTGCTTTGGAAAAAAACAGAAGTCCGGCCGTGTTTATGTTTTGATAAAACTCTTTTGATTTCACTTTTTAAAATTGCCTATCCTTTTGCCCTGGCAGGAATTTTTGTAAAAGTTTATTCTTATCTTGATGCAGTCTTGCTTTCCAAAATGGTGGGGGACGCGGCAGTCGGATTTTGGAGCGTGGCATATAAATTGACTTATGCATTTCAGTTTATTCCCATGGCTTTTTCTGCGGCCGCATTTCCGGCAATGAGTGCGTATTTTATTTCCGACAAAACAATGCTCCGTAAAACTTTTGAGCGCGTTTTATTTTATCTTGCGATTATTGCAATGCCCGTGGCCTTTGGAATTTTTTCTTTGGCTGAGCCATTAATTTTAAAACTTTACGGAGTATCTTACGCCGCCTCGATTCTGCCGCTTCAAGTCGCTATTTTTGCCGTGGTTTTTATTTTTTTAAACTATCCAATAGGTTCTCTTTTAAACGCCACTGATCGTCAGATGACCAATACTATCATTATGGGTGTTTGTATGGCTTTAAACGTCGTTTTAAACGTAATTTTGATACCTCGTTTCTCATATCTCGGTGCGGCGATTTCCACAGTTATCTCCCATACATTACTTTTTACGATTGGTTTAATTTTTGCCGGGCGAGTAGTCGCGTATAATAAAAAATTTATTTTTATCGCACTTTTTAAAATTGTTATTTCGGCCGGGGCGATGAGCGCGGTAATAATTTATTTGCGGCCGTATGTTTATTGGGTATTTTTAATTCCGATCGGGGCAATAATTTATTTTGTTTTACTTTTTTTACTTCGCGGTATGGAGTTTCGCGATGTTACAAATATTTTTAAAGCATTAAAAAGAGAAGAGGTAGCAGAAATGATTGAGGGCAAGGAAGAAGTATGAAAAAAATATTGATCGCAACAATTGAATTTCCGCCGCAGAAAGGCGGGATAGCGAATTATCTGGCCGGTTTGGCCAAAGCGTTGCCGGCAGATCGGGTTGCGGTTTTGGCAGAAAAATATGAGGGCGCACAGAAGTTTGACAATCGTCAATCTTATAAAATTTATCGTAAAAAATTATTTGCTAATTTTTTATGGCCAAAATGGCTGCCGATGATTTGGCATTTGTGGCGCGAGGCACGGCGGGAAAAAGTTGAAGTAATTTTAGTTGGCCAGGTTTTACCGGTCGGTACGGCCGCGATGATTGTGAAAAATTTTTTTAAAATTCCGTATTTTGTTTCTTGTCATGGAATGGATATTTTGAGTGCAGCCGAGAATTCGCGCAAGAAAAAATTGGTGAATAAAATTTTAGAACAAGCGGTGGGTGTCGTGGCAAATAGTGAATTCACAAAAAATGAATTAATAAAATTAGGCGTCTCGGAAAATAAAATTACGGTTATCTACCCGTGCGTTGACGATGTAGTAGTGATTGCTCCAGAAAAAATTTCAGAAATAAAAAATCGGCTGGGATTGGCCGATAAAAAAATAATTCTGACGATCGGACGGCTTGTTGCGCGTAAAGGTCAGGATAAAGTTATTGAAGCAATTCCAAAAATTTTGGAAAAAATTCCGAACGCGCTTTATGTTATTATTGGCGACGGGCCTGAAAGAAAGAATTTAGAATTAAGAATTATGAATTATGAATTAGAAAACAACGTGCTTTTACTTGGTGAAGTATCAGAGGAAAAGAAAAATGCTTTCTATCAGCTGTGTGATATTTTTGTAATGACTCCGCGGCAAATCGGGGCGGACGTTGAAGGATTTGGCACGGTTTATCTTGAAGCAAATAAATTTGGAAAACCAGTTGTGGCCGGGCGAAGCGGCGGAGTAGCCGAAGCTGTGGCGGATGGCGTGACGGGAATTGTTGTAGATCCGGAAAATATAAATCAAATTTCTGAAGTAGTGATTAAAATATTAAGCGATGAAGGTTTAGCAAAAAAACTGGGAGAAGAGGGGAGAGAAAGGGCGGAGAAGGAATTCAGATGGGAAGTACAAGTAGTGAATCTGAAAAAATTTATAGATTGACTTTTAATGTGTATTTGATATATTTTTTGTAGAAAGGAGGCAAGTGATGTCTTGCACTTGCGAACACAGCGATCCGGATATTGAGCAGTTGGAAGCAACGTTTCGGGCGGCAGTGGAGGTGGGCCACACTACGGCCGAACGGGCAGAGAAGGAGATTGTGCCCGTTAGGGCGGCACGCGAGATGGCTTGTGATATCATCATCCGGCTGGAGCCACGGCACATCGGGGGTTTTGCGTCTCTGATCGAGATTCTGGAGAAGGCCATGAGTGACGCATTGCTGGGGCGAGACCGCCATAAGCCGGGCTGATCCTAGACATTCACGCTCATACCTGCACGATTCTGGCGAACCTTTGGGAACGCCAGTTTTTTTATACAAAAAATCTCCCGACAGCGGGAGATTTTTTGTTTATGTAAAAATGATTTTATAGATATTTTACAAACTTATTATTTTTGTCCACCAAAATATTTTTTGGTTCAATTGGCTTATTAGTCAGTTCGAATCCCATAATAATAATCTCCTCCCCGGTTTTAATAAGGTGTGCTGCCGCGCCGTTCATACAAATTATTCCCGAACCGCGTTCGCCAGTAATGATATAAGTTTCCAGCCGTGCGCCGGAAGTATTACTGACTACCAAAACCTTTTCTCCGGCCCAGAAGCCGGCTTTATCAAGCAAATCTTCGTCAATACTAATACTGCCGATATAATTTAAATTGGCTTCGGTAACTGTGGCCTTGTGAATTTTTGAACGTAAAACAAATCTCATTTTTTATCCTTTTATAACAAGAAAGACAATATAAATAACATAAGCGACGATAAAAAATATTCCCTGCCATCGCTCCAGAATGTGTTTTTTTCCAATAAACATAAAAATAAACAGGGCGAAGCTGGCTAAAATTACCATGCAAATATCTATATTCATGTCCGGCTTAAAGGGGAGGGGTCTGATAATTGAACTGATTCCCAAAATCCAAAAAATATTAAAAATATTCGAGCCGACGACATTGCCGACGGCAATGTCGGCTTGTTTTTTGTAAGCGGCTATCGCGGAAGTGGCAAGTTCCGGCAGGGATGTGCCTATTGCGACAATAGTCAGGCCAATCAATGATTCGCTAACGTTAAAAACTGTTGCTATTTTAACCGCCCCGTCAACAATCCATTTACCACCAAGAGTTAAACCAATTAAGCCAGCAATGATAAAAAGAATTGATTTAATGTTACCAAGCTGTTTAATGTCCTCTTTTGCCTCAAAGCCGCCCCTGGCCATGCCAAAAGTATAATATAGGAAGATTATAAAAAAAGATATTAAAACCAAACCGTCAATGCGAGTTATGGCGGAAAGGCTCACCTTGTCAATAATAACATCATTGGCCAAAAAACTGACCACCAGCACAGCCAAAAGAGAGAGAGGAATTTCTTTCCAGGTTGTATTTTTTTTAACCGCGAGAGGAAAGATAACAGCCGAAACGCCCAAGATCAGGAGGATGTTGGAAATATTGCTACCCAAAATATTACCAATAGCTATTTCAGTATTGCCCCGGGCGCTGGCAAGTATATTTACGATCAGTTCCGGCATTGAAGTGCCGAAAGCGACGATTGTAAGACCGATAACCAATCCTGATACTTTAAATTTTTTAGCCAAAGACGAGGCGCCGTCAACTAAAAGATCAGCGCCCTTAATCAAAAATACAAAACCAGCGGCGAAAAGCAGGTAGGTGAGCACGGTTTTTTAAAAAAATAATTAAATTAAAATGATCTGGCTTATCAGGAAAAGTACGTAAACACCCAAAAGAGCGAATCCCTCTTGCCGAGTAAATTGTCTGCCTGTCTTGTAGAAAATCAGCAGCACCGCAAACAGGGCGGCGGTAAAAAGGATCAGCAGATAATAGGATAAATTTAAATTAACCGGTATATTTTTTATGCTTGCGAAAATACCGATAAGCAGGACGTTAGCCATAGCCGAACCGATCAAGTTGCTGACGGACAATTCCTTGGCGTGTCTTTTCCATGACCTGACCGTCACGATAATTTCCGGCAAATTTGTTCCGAGAGAAAAAAGTATCAATCCCAAGAAAAAGGCCGGTATGGCGAAACTGCCGAGCAAAATAACGGTGAGGCGCACGATCAGGTTGGAAAGAACCACAACGAGAAGCAAGCCGGTTATCATCACAAAAATACTTTTAAGGATTTTTGATTCTTTTATAATTTCCAGTTTAATGGGTGTGGAATTTCGGTGTTTCAGATAAAGAGAATAAATGGCCAATAAATATACAACGATCAAAATAATTCCGTCGATGATACCTATCCGGCCGTCCAATCCCAAAAGCATGGGCAAAAAAAGATACATTAGGATTGGCAGAAAAGTAAATATTTTTCCGTCAGTAGATATTTTTCGGTTTAAGATTATGCTTATGCTTAAAATCAGGCCGAATAAAACCATTATGCCCCCCAAGAGATTGCCAAGGGTGATTTCCTGGACGTTGCTTACTATTGAGTTGACACCAATCGCTAATTCCGGCAAGGAGGTAAAAAAACCCAGAATAAGTCCGAGAAAAAAAATTTTGATATTCAGTTCTTCGCTGATTTTTCTAATATTTAAAATAGCTAAATCAGCAGCCCTGCCCAGTAAATAAAACAAAACTAAAAGCGCTAAAATGATTCCGAAATTGGTCATGTTTTTCCAGTTAGTTAATATTAAATATGGCGCTTGGTTTCGATTTTTTTATCTTGTCTTTTCAATAAGAAAGTTAAAATCGGAGGAGTGAGGAGAGTGGTTAAAATTACCATAATCACAATCGCGGAAAAAATTTCGTCAGAAACTACACCCAAAGATTTTCCTATCATGGCAAAAATTAAACCAACTTCACCGCGGGGAATCATGCCAAATCCGACAATTGATTTATTAACTTTGCCGGCGACAAGTCCGGAAACAATTTTTCCGATAAAGGCGGCGACGGTAATCCCAAGAGCTACAAGAAGAATTGGAAGATTAAAAAGTGTTTCCAGCTTTACATTAATGCCGGTCACTACAAAAAATATTGGGACCAGGAAAAAGCCGATCGGCTCAATCAAATCTTCAATGTGGCGATGGGCGTGCGGCTCAACGGCTTCATTGACTTTTTGTTGAATTTCTTGGGGCGCGTCTTTTATTATTTCTTTAACATCACTTACAACTTTTGGGTCCTTGAAGTATCTAAAATGAACCGGATCAAGAACTAGGCCAGCGGCGAAAGCGCCGACAATCGGAGCCAGGCCGATTTTTTGAGCAAGATAAGCGAGAGTCAATCCGAAAGAAATTGCTAAAGTTAATTTCATGCCAACGCCGGTGTGAATTTTAGCGAAAATTTTTCCGAGATATGGAGCAAAAATTTGACCCAAGACAATAGCGCCAACCAGGAAAAGTATTGCTTTAGCCGTAATCCAGGCGATCATTCCAAAACTTACGGCACCAATCGTGACAATTGCGGAAACAACGGCCAAAATAATCAAACCCAAAACGTCGTCAAGAACCGCGGCTCCCAAAACGATTTGCGCTTCAGAAGTTTGCAATTTATTTAGATCACGGAAAACTCTGGCGGTAATGCCGACAGAAGTCGCCGTAAGTGTCGCGCCTAAAAATAAATAAGCATTAAAAGATAGTCCAGGCAAAAGTAGAGGGCCGACAACATAAGTTCCTAAAATAAAAGGGACAACGACACCTATAATCGCGACAAGAAAGGCACGCAAGCCGACCTGGCGCATTTTTTGTATATTTGATTCAAGGCCGATTTGGAAAAGTAAAATAACAACACCGAGTTCGGCAAGAAAGGCAATAGTAAGATCCGTTTTTATGGGTTCAAAAATATGCAAACCCAGAAGAACAAGATTTCCTAAAATTACACCGATGACAAGTTCACCCAAAACCGATGGCTGACCGAGGCGCTCTACTAAACTTGATAATTTTGCGGCCACGAGAATTACAGCGATCCATAAAAAGGTTGTAGCAAAGTCATGCGTACCGCCCTCCTCAGTTGATGCTTGGACGACGGGGGAGACAACTAGCGCGAGCAACAAAAAAAATGGCGCCAACTTGTGATAAAAACTTTTTGTTTTTAGATTTGTTTTGAGTGTGGATACGTTCATAGGTTAGAAGGTTTGTTAAATTATTTTTTTAATTTTTTAAGATGATAGGGTTTCCGTGATTTTTTTCATTTTATCATAATATTCATTTTTAGTCATTTCTTTTTAGCGACGTAAATATCCGCTTCGAGCATTACATCATTTTTATAATAATGATGAATAAAATAAATATTTCCCTCGTTATCAATTGTCGCTTCGCCGGCGAGCGGGGAGAACATCAGGACCGGTTTGGTCCACTCACCATCAACTTTTTTTGAGCGCCAAAGTCCAAAATCCCTTGAAATCCATAATTCATTTTCATCAGGCGATAGCGCTGGCCAACCCTCGTCACCGGTAGTGTTAACCGCACTAACATTTTCCGGTTCAGTCCAAGCACCCTCAACTTTTTTTGAAATCCAAATGTCCAAGCCACCCTTTCCGCCCGGCCGGTCAGAGTGAAAATAAACTTCATTGCCGTCTGAGGTAAAATGTAATTCGCCAACTTTATATTCTTCGGGAAAATCCGCGATTTTCCAATTTTTCCATTTTCCATCTTTAAATTCCGCGGTAAACCAGTGAATGCCAGTATATCCTTCGCGTACGGAGCAAAACCAAATCGTGTTTCCGGAAACAAATTCGCATCCGTCGCCGACCGCAGTGTCGGGCTTTGATAGCAACACTCTTTCTGGATTTTGCCATTCATCATCTATTTTTTTTGAAACATAAATTCCCGTGACGCCGTCAATAACTTGTTTTTCAACCGGAATCCTGACGTCAGGCGTGAAGAAAAAATATAAAGTTTTTCCGTCGGGCAAAACAAAAGAAGAATCTTCACCGCCGGCTGTATTAACCGGAGCGGGCAGGGGAATGGGATTTTCGTATTCATCGGAAAGAGATTTTACGGGATTTACATCTGTCGTGGGTGTTATTTTTGCTACATCAGAAGGAATTTTACTTTCTCGCGAAGGTAATTCCGTGGGTGTACTCGCGCATCCGGCGCCAAGAGCGAAAATACTGATTACTGCAGCGCAAAATAAGTAAAATTTATTCATTTTGTTTATGAAATGTTTAAATATTTTTTTATTGCTTTTAAAAACGGTGGATAGGTTTTTTTGATTCGTGGTGCGGCTGTTGCTTCCTTAAAGGACATTACGCGCCCCTTCGGAATTTTAATATTTTTATGAAATTGCTCAAGTGTAAAATCGATTTCTTTGCCATTGGGCAGTCGGTTCCAAAAGTGGGAAACAAATGGTCGTTTTTTGATTACTGTAAAAAGAATTTTTCCGCCAAGGAGCGTGCGCACTACCGCGGCGGTAACCCTGCATTGGTCGGCAGAGGGATTTTTTGGATCAAAATTTTTCGTCCAGGAAGTTTCTTCACTCCACGTCACCCGAAGCGCCTGTTTAAGATTTTTTTTATTTATTTTTGTAGCAGCTTTTTTCATTTAGGAATATTTACCCTGAAATAATCCTCGAGCGCTTTCTTTGGTCCTTTTTGCTTAATCTCTTCGGCAAATTTTTGACGCTTTTTTTCGTCAGACAATTCGATCGCTTTGGCAAGAGTGTCGGCTTGTTGTTCGGTTATTATTAAACCTTGAAGTGAAATCGGATCTTTTATTTTTATGCCATCTATTTTTGTTGTGGAAAGATCAATGCCAGCCAAATCACAACCGATAATTTCCGCCTCGCTTAAATCCGCGCCAGGGAAAAGTGCTTCACAGCCGTCGCAGTCAGGGCCGCCCCCAAAATCAATGTTGTTCCATCTTGTTTTTCTAAAATTTCCTCCACCGCCGTTAAAATTATAATATTCGCCCGAATCCGTTGCTTCCGGTCGTTCGCCAGATCCTTTTAATTT
>JAHIRI010000036.1 GCA_018818855.1 Patescibacteria group bacterium | reverse complement strand
CATCACCATTTGCCACTCCGGCCAAATAGTCAAGAGTCTTGTCAATGATCTGCACGTCAAACACTCCATAACCGCGATCTTTGTCGGAAATAGCCCGCTTTAAAATATTTTTTATATTTTCCACCGCCAAAGATTTTAGGACAAAAACTCGCGAGCGGGAAAGAAGGGCAGAGTTAACTTCAAACGACGGATTTTCCGTTGTCGCGCCGATTAAAGTAATTGTTCCATTTTCTACATATGGGAGGAGCGAATCCTGCTGGGACTTATTCCAGCGATGAATTTCATCAATAAATAAAATCGTCCGGCGGTTATTAAACTTTCTTCCGCTTTGCGCCGCGGAAACAATTTTTCGCAAATCTGCCAAGCCCGAAGCTGTCGCCGACATCTGGATAAATTCCGACTTGGTCATCTTGGCAATAATTCGCGCGAGGGTTGTTTTCCCAGAACCAGGCGGCCCCCAAAAAAACATGGAAGGAATTTCGTCATTCTGAATCAAGTTGCGGAGCATTTTTCCGACGCCAATCAAATCTTCTTGTCCTTCAAACTCTTCCAGGCTTTCCGGACGTAAACGATCCGCCAGCGGAGCGTTTTTTGCCAAATCTTTATTTAATTCTATATCAAATAAATCTTTCATATTTTATAATTAGCCCCGCATTAAGCCTAGTGCGAATCGTTACTTGCCACAAAGAAAGCCGAAGGCGTTTCCGAGAAATAAACGCAATTTTTAACAAAACTACTTCGGGCTTTAGTGCGGGGTTCCGTCAAAGAGGTCTTGCATAAAATTGTTTTTAGTATATACATTTTACACTTTATTTACGATTTAGTGAAGAGGCGGGGGTTTACCCCCACACCTATTTGTGAATAAAATAATTACATATATATTTGATACGTGGCGGAATAGGTGTGGGGGTTTACGAAAGAAAAATTATTTAGTATAATATTTTAAGACCTTCCGTGGTCTTTTATTTCTAGTCTAACGGGGTGTGGCCCAGTAGTCTAAGGCGCACGGTTCGGGACCGTGAGATCGAGGGTGCGAATCCCTCCACCCCGACTTTGGTAAAGATATGTCTGAAAATTATCCGAAAAACTCGGCAGGCGGAAAAATGCTGGGAAAAGAACTGGTACCCGTTATCTCTCCCAATCAAACCTTGGATGACGCTTTGAAATTGCTTCAAGAAAAAATGAAGCAATTTGAGACAATAAATTATATCTATGTGGTTGACTCGAAAAATAAACTTTTAGGCGTTTTTTCCGTAAAAGAAATTTTTAAAAAACCTTGCGAAACAAAAATTTCCGATATCGCGATAAAAGATGTTGTCGTAGCCCACCAGCACACTCGCCCGGAAAGAGTGGCACTTTTAGCCCTGAAAAATAATTTGAAGGCAATTCCCATAGTTGACAAAGAAGATCGTTTACTTGGTGTTGTACCGTCCGATATGATTTTAGAAATTCTGCATAATGAAAATGTTGAAGACGCCCTACTTGAAGTCGGCATTCACAAATTTAAAGATCCGGCCGTAAGCATAATCCAGGCTTCCGCGCTTCTTCATTTTAAAAAAAGGCTGCCGTGGCTGATTTTGGGACTCGTTGGCGGAACTATTGCCGCCTTTATTGTGAATTCTTTTACTGAAACCTTAAAAATCCAATTAATTTTCGCGGCTTTTATCCCTTCAATTGTTTATATTGCCGACGCGGTTGGTGCCCAGACTCAAACTCTTTATATCCGCAGCTTGGCCATTGATCACAAGTTAGATTTTAAAAAATACATCTTGAGGGAAATTAAAGTTGGTCTTGCCCTAGCTTTGGTGCTTGCCCTTATAATGGGTACTATTGGTCTGCTTTGGCATAAATTATTACTCGTAGGTCTTGTTTTGGGTCTTTCTTTTTTCACGACGATTATCATTGCCGTCGCCGTTGCCATTGCCCTCCCCTCCTTGTTCTTAAAACTAAAACTTGACCCGGCCATAGCAAGCGGTCCTTTCGCTACAATTATCAGGGATATCTCGAGTCTTCTGATCTATTTTTTAATCGCTTCGACGTTTTTAAATATCTTCGCATAAAAAAACGGCTCTCGCGAGCCGTATTTCAAAACACAAATTATTTTTAGCAGCAATATAATTCCTTAGGGGTTTCGTCACCCGAAATTTCACCAAATGGATTGCCAAATTTTCTTACATTGGCAATCATCTTTTTATTCTCTTCTGTTTCTAAATTATTCGCGTTCAGCTTGGTCCTAATTTTTTTCATCATCCCGGGTAAATCTATTTTCGCCGGACAATTTTGCCAACAAGCTGAACATAAAGTACAAGAATAACATCCAGACTCTTTGGCACGCAAAAGTTCTGTCATAAAAGCAGAAAAAATAATCCCCTTACTTCCCAAATATTTATCGCCGTATTTTGTTCCGAGCTGATGATAAGCTGGACAAAAATTTAAACAAGCGCCGCAATTAATACAATATAACAATTCTTCAAATCCATCTTTCAACATTTGGTCGCGGCCGTTATCCAATAAAATTAAGTAAACTTCTTTTGCGCCCTGGGCGCCGATAACCAATTCATTTTGCACGTCTGCGGTTTTTGACGGTCCGGAAATTATGGAAACGTAAACCGGCCAATCATGTCCAGCTCCCCAAACTGTTGCGGCCCGAACAACTTTCATGGCGTCGTCAACCGTCGGCACAATTTTTTCCCATCCGGAAATTATAATATGTTTATCCGGCAGGCGCGAAACCAAAGAAATATTTCCTTCATTTTCCAAGACCACAATCCGCCCGTCGGAAGTG